>CAZXMK010000009.1:0-26454 GCA_964641935.1 uncultured Syntrophaceae bacterium | reverse complement strand
ACCGCGGGCATGCAGAGGCGTCGGGCCGAGTTGTTCATGCGCCGGGCGTTTTCGAGGGGACGGAACAGATAGATCTCGCCGCCTTTGCCCCGGTATGCCTTCAGGCCTTCGAAAATGAGCTGGGCATAGTGCAGGCAGATGCAGGCGGGATCCAGGGCGAACGCCTGGTAAGGCTCGATGGCCGGGTTGTACCAGCCCTTGCCCTCCCTGTACTGCATGGTGAACATGTGGTCCGTGAAGATCTTCCCGAACCCCAGCGTTGCCTCGTTCTTGTGTTTTGGTTTGTGCTTTGCCGGTGCGGTTTTCGTGATCTTGATCTTCATGATTATCCCCCAATATGATTTAACATCCCAAAAAAATTACAAATCGCTTTATCACGATTGGACCGGCCGATCAAGGCTTCTGTACTGGATCGCCTCGGCAACGTGGGAAGGCCCGATGGATTCCGCCTCCTCCAGGTCGGCGATCGTACGGGAGGTCCGGAGGATTCTCGAGTAGGCCCGGGCGCTGAGACCCAGCCTGTCCATGGCCATTTCGAGGAGCTGCCGGGACTCCCCGTCCAGGGTGCAGAACCGGCTGATCTGGTCATTGTCCATCCGGGCATTCGTTGCCGCTTCGTCTCCGTCGAAACGTTCCCTCTGAAGCCGCCGCGCGCTGCGGACGCGGGCGGCGATGGCTGCGGAGCCTTCCCCCCGGGTTCCCATGGTCAGTTCCCGGTGTCGGACCGCGGGAACCTCGATATGGAGGTCGATCCGGTCCAGGAGCGGTCCGGAGATCCGTGACTGGTAGCCGCGGATCGCCGCGGCGGAGCAGCGGCATCGCCGCCTCGTCTCCCCGAGAAACCCGCAGGGGCAGGGGTTCATCGCCGCCACGAGCATGAATCGGGCGGGAAAGGTAGCGCTCACGGCGGAGCGGCTGATGGTGATGACCCCGTCCTCCATGGGCTGGCGGAGGGCCTCCAGGACGTTCCTGCGAAATTCCGGGAGTTCGTCGAGAAAAAGAATGCCGTGGTGGGCGAGACTGATCTCCCCCGGCCTGGGCTGCTGTCCGCCTCCCGCCATTCCCGCATCGGACACGGTATGGTGGGGCGATCGGAAGGGCCGTGTCGCAATCAGGGAACGGCTTCTCTCCAGAAGGCCGGCTACGGAAAAGATCTTCGTCGTCTCGATGGCCTCCGGCAGCGTCAGCTCCGGAAGAATGCCGGGAAGCCGCTGGGCCAGCATGGTTTTCCCCGACCCGGGGGGGCCGATCATGAGCACATTGTGCCCTCCGGCGGCGGCGATCTCCATGGCCCGCTTGGCCTGTTCCTGGCCCCGAATCTCGCTGAAGTCCGGGAAGGTCCGTAAGTCGCGCCTGAACAGGGACTCCGGTTCCACCCGGTGAGGTCCGATCGGCTTCGTCCCGGACAAACCGTCCACGACGTCCGACAGAACGTCCACCGGCAGGACATCAAGGCCTTCGACCATGGCCGCTTCGTCTGCATTTTCCCTGGGAACGACAATTGCCGGCCTGCCGGAACGCTGTACCTCCTGGGCGATCGGAAGAACTCCCGGGACTCCCTTCACCGCCCCGTTGAGCGAGAGCTCTCCGGTAAACACGCAGCCGTCGAGCATCGCGGGCTGAACGATGCCTTCGGCCGCCAGAATGCCCATGGCGATGGGCAGATCGAAGCCGGTGCCCTCTTTCCGGATGTCCGCCGGCGCGAGGTTGACCGTTACATGATGACGGGGAAAGGAATAGCCGGCGTTTCGAATGGCCGCCCGAATCCGGTCCCGGCTTTCACGGACGGCCGCGTCGGGCAGCCCGACCATGGAAAAATGAGGAATGCCGCGGGTTACGTCCACTTCCACATCCACCAGGCGGCAGTCGATACCAATGACCGCGGCCCCGCAGGTCTTGACGATCATATTTCCCTCAAAAATGGTCTGTGGCGGGTTTTCCGTAGAGGAAACAAGGGTATGGAAAGACTGTTCCCGGCAGGGGAATCCTCTTTAATTCAGAACACCAATGAATGCAAGGTCTTTCTCTCTCTCGCCGAAGCCCCGCGGAACCGGCTTGACGGCGGGAAAACGCTGTGTTAAGTTCCTCCCGCTTTTGCTAATCCGTTCACTTTCACTTTCCCGGAGTCAGCCCATCACAGCAAACGCAATGACCCGCATGACCCATTTGGATGAATACGGCCGCGCCCGTATGGTTGACGTCACACGGAAGAAAGAGACCGTGCGTGTGGCGGTTGCCAGGGGATCGGTGCTCATGAAGCCGGACACCCTGGCAATGATCTCGCGGGGCGAGATGGCCAAGGGGGATGTCTTTTCCGTCGCCCGGATTGCGGGGATCATGGCGGCCAAGAATACGTCCGGCTGGATTCCCCTGTGCCACCCGCTGCAGCTGACGGGTGTCGAGATCCGGTTTTCCGTGCGGGACGAACGCACGCTGGAGATCGAGGCGCAGGTGACCAACCGCGGGAGAACGGGTGTGGAGATGGAGGCCATGACGGCTGTCAGCGCGGCGGCCCTCACCGTCTACGATATGTGCAAGGCCGTGGACCGCCGCATGGTCCTGACGGAAATACGCCTGATCTCGAAAACGGGGGGCAAGAGCGGATCCTTTGTACGGGAACCATGATTCCGCGAGACCGGACGACCCCATGACACAGACAATTTACCGGATCAAGTCATCCTTCCTGATTCCCCTTGGCCTGGATGTCGTGCTTCTGCTGGTGCTTCTCGGGTGGTCCGTCCTGGGATCCGGAACCTATACGGAGCGCGTGGTTTTGGGTGTTTTCTTCCTCCTTGCACTGGCGGTCTTTGCCGAAGCGGTGTCACGGAACGTGTCCGCCGACGAGGAAGGGATCTCCATCCGGAAATTCTTCCGGGGGACCCGTCTTCTCTGGCGGGAAATCAATTATACCGGAACCCTGATCATGCGAGGCAAGGCCTATATCCTTCTGACCACGACAAAAGGATACCATGTCCTGTCCAGTGCCTACGGGAACTACGAGAAACTGGTCGACCACATGGTCCGTCACCTGGATGCGGAGAGGGTGGAGGAGACGCTTCGATCGCAGATCGACCAGCCGGTTCGCGGCAGGTCGGATGCGGCGTCGGCATGGTTCGCAGCGGCTGTGATCCTCGGTATTCTTATCCTGAAATTGCTAAAGATTTGACCCTTCCAACGGAGAAAGCCCCAAGACCATGAAAACCAGGAAATCTACAGCCGGAAGCCGGGTGGAGAAAGCGGATGATCCCGTCCGGGTCGTGGAACGGATGATGGAGATGAAGCTCGAGGATATCGCCACGGTGCTCGGCGCATCAGGCAATGGGAAAAGCCGGCTCCATGAAAACGTGATGACGATGGTGGAGCGGAGCCTCTTCCGGATCGCCCTCGGCCGTTCCGGAAATGTGCGCAGCAAGGCCGCGGCATACCTGGGGATCAACCGGAACACCTTCCAGAAGAAGCTGATCCGGCTTGGCCTGGACGGCAATCCGGAGGAGGAGTGAGGATGCCGGAGGAGAATCCGGACCGGAATTCGGTGCGGGAGAGGCCGGGCAATGGATGATGCTTTCCTGCCCGCCGGTGTTCGCAGGCTCCTCGAGAAAGGCGTCCGCATCCCCCATCCCTGGACCGTCGAGGTTGGGGAAGAGGTTTCTCCGGACCGCGTCTCCGGCCGGGGTGTTGTCCTCCATAACGGCGTCCGGCTTCTCGGTGAGCGGACGCTCCTCTGTGACGGGGTGAAACTGGGGGCGGAAGGCCCGGCCGTCATGGAAAATTGCCTCGCGGGGCCGGACGTCGAACTGAAAGGCGGCTTCTACCGGGGCTCGGTTTTCCTCCACGGCGTGCAGATCGGTTCCGCCTCCCATGTCCGGGAAGGCTGCCTCCTCGAGGAAGAATCATCCGGGGCTCATGCCGTCGGACTCAAGCAGACCATCCTTTTTCCCTTCGTGACCCTCGGCAGCCTGATCAACTTCTGCGACTGCCTCATGGGGGGCGGCACGAGCCGCCGGAACCACAGCGAGGTGGGAAGCTCCTTCATCCATTTCAATTATACCCCCCGACAGGACAAGGCGACGGCATCCCTTCTGGGCGATGTCCCGCGCGGCGTCATGCTGGATCAGCCCCCCATCTTTCTCGGCGGGCAGGGAGGAATCGTCGGTCCCGTCCGGATGGGATATGGAACGGTTCTTCCCGCCGGTTCGATCTGCCGCCGGGATGTTCCGGATGGAGGTGTGACGACCGGCGAAGACGGCAGGGACCGGAAAGAAGGGCCCTTCCTCCTGGACCGGGGGGGGGATCTCGGCAGAAAAGTGCGGAACAACCTACTGTACATAGCCAATCTTTTCGCCCTGCGGGCCTGGTATGCGCAGGTCCGGAGTCCCTTTTTCCGTGCCGCCTCGCAGGAAGCGGAACTGTTGCGGGGTGCGCTGGGCGTCCTCGATGGGGCGGTTGCGGAGCGGCTTCTGAGGCTGCGGAATGTCGCCGCAAAACTGCCGCCGGAGGGCGAAGAGGCGGGACCGGCAGGGGTGGTATCCGAACGCCGCCGGCAGTTCAGGGAGCGGTGGCTGGAAGCGGAGGAGGTCTTTCAGGACGGGTCCGGGGAGTGCGGGGATCCGATGCTCCGGGACCGGTTCCTGGCCGTCCTGGACCGGCGGGCGGGCCGTCCGGCCGGATCGGCGGACTATCTTCCCTTCATCCAGGCGCTCGAAAAGCCGGAGCGCCGCCTGGGGACGGCCTGGCTGGAGAGCATTGTGAACGACCGGATGGAACGGGCCCTGGGTGTGCTGACGGCCTTCCGTTCCGGACCTGCGGAGGCGGCATGACAGGGGAAACCATAACGAAGTTCGTCCGGGACATGAAGCGATACGGCAACGGCATCGTCAGGGCTCTCTGTGCCTGGCGGGTTTTCGTGGGAAGGCGCCCCGAGGATGTTTGCGGTCCCGCCGTGATTCTTTTCCCTCTGCAGCCGGGGCTGCTTGCCTGCGGCCTTGCCGGCATCGTCACCATCGAGCGGGCCGGTCCATCCGGGGAGACAACGGGTGTGGAGAAACTCACGGCGGCCTTCGGGCGGATCCGGGCCAGGGGCATGAAGGCCCTGCGCATGGGTGCCCTTCTGCCGCAGGATTACCTGGAGCCTGCATCCCTGCGGGAGTTGGAGGCCGGGACCTCGCGGCTCAAGGAAGACGCTTCCTATCAGGACTTCTTCTTCCGGGACGGCCAGATTGCCGACATGAAAATTCTCTGCGAGGATCTGGCGGGCTTTGTCGGCGAGGAGGAGAGGGAACTGGAGGAAGCCGCGACCTCCTTCAGCACCGCGGAACTGGAGATCCTGGGGAGCCGGCAGATCCTGCTGAAGGACATCTTGTGGGCTTTGGAACAGGACCTGCTGGCAAACGTAGACCGGATCACCGCCCTGGCCGGGGCCGCCTCGCCCCGGGACGTCGATCCGGTCGCCTTCGGCAAGTACCGGAGAATGAATTTCCTCCTCAATTGCATCGACCGCCTGGAAGTGCGGGGCAGGGACTCGGCGGGCCTGGCGCTGGCCATGACCTTCCCCGATGGCGACCATCTTCGCCGCCTGGAGGACCGCCTGCGGGAGGAAAGGCTCTATGAAGCCTATTCCCAGAGGACCTGCGGGGGGGATCTCCTCAACGGGAGCATCCGGATCTCGGAGCGGGCGTCCGGCGACGGTTCCGGAAACCGGGATGTGACGGCCAATTTCGTCTACAAGACCTCCTCCATCATCGGAGAACTCGGGAGGAACGTCCGGGAACTCCGCAAGGCCGTCTCCGAAGACCCGGTGCTCCGGTTCTTCGTCCGGCAGGAGGCGTTCCTGGAGACCTCCATGACCCATACCCGCTGGGCTTCCGTCGGTTCGATCACGGAAGAAAACTGCCATCCCGTCAACAGCTTCACCCTGGCGGACCGGACGAGACGCAAGGCGTACCCCCGGTATGGGGAGGGGAACTGGGCCATTCATGTCGTCCTCAACGGCGACATCGACAATTATCCGGAGCTGCGGAAGGGACTGGAGACCGATCAGGAACTCATTGCACCGGCGCTCACCACCGACACGAAGATCATCCCCCTCCAGATCGAGCGCTACCTGCTGGAGGGGTACGACCTGGCGGAGTCGTTCCGGCTGGCCGTGAGCAGTTTCGAGGGATCCCATGCCATTGCGATGACGAGCGACCTGGAGCCGGGCAAGGTGTTTCTGGCCCTCCGGGGAAGCGGCCAGACGATTTACGTGGGCCTGGCTCCGGACCAGTATGTTTTCTCCTCCGAGCTCTACGGCATCGTGGAGCGGACGCCCTGGTTCATCAAGATGGACGGGGAGGCGCCGGCCGATCCCGATATCCCCGAATCAACGGGGCAGGTTTTCATCCTGCACCAGGAATCGGAGGGGGGGCCGGCCGGAATCCGGGCCTTCTCCTACGACGGATCGCCTCTTTCCCTGGGCGAGTCCTCCGTCAAGCGGGCCGAGATGACCACCCGGGACATCGACCGGGGAAGCAGTCCTCACTTCTTTCTCAAGGAAATCGGCGAATCCGCCCTGTCCATCCGTAAGACCCTCCGGGGGAAATACCGCATTCACCGGGCAAACGGGGAGGATTTCCGGGTCGTCTTCAACATCGGCGAGGACATCGTGCCCCTCTCCGTGCAGTCGGGCCTTCGGGAAGGCGCCATCCGGCGCATTCTGGTCATCGGGCACGGGACGGCTGCCGTGGCGGGCTCCGCCGTGGCCGACGCCATGGAGCGGTATCTCCGGGGGACCCGCATCCGAGTGGAAGGGAAAGTGGCATCGGAACTCAGTGGATTTTTTCTGGAAGACGATCTGGCGGACACGCTTGTGGTGCCCATCACCCAGTCGGGCACCACGACGGACACAAACCGGGCCGTGGCCATGGCCCATGAGCGGGGGGGCCGGGTGGTCTCCATCGTCAACCGGCGGCAGTCCGACATCACCTCCAAGTCCGACGGCGTCTTCTACACCAGCGACGGGCGGGACATCGAGATGTCCGTGGCGTCTACGAAGGCCTTTTATTCCCAGATTGTGGCCGGCCACGTCCTGGCCCTTTTCATCGCCCAGCTCATGGGGTCCCTGACCGATGAAGACATCGCCGGGGAGCTCTCCGGCCTCGAACAGGCCCCGGAAATGATGAAGCGGGTGCTGGCCCGGAAGGATCTCATCCGGTATTCCGCGGAGCTCCTGGCGAAGCAGAAGCGCTACTGGGCCATCGTGGGCAGCGGACCCAACAAGGCCGCGGCGGACGAGATCCGCATCAAGCTGAGCGAGCTTTGCTATCGAACGATTTCCTCGGACGTGACGGAAAACAAGAAGCACATCGATCTCTCGGCGGAGCCCCTCATCATCGTCTGCGCCGCCGGGAACCCGGAAGCGGTCGTGGGCGACCTGGTGAAAGACGTGGCCATCTTCAAGGCCCACAAGGCCGCCGTGGTCGTCTTCGCCGACGAGGGGGAGGAGCGGTTCGATTCCCTGGCCGACTCGGTCATCCCCATCCCCGGGGCCCGCATGCCCCTTCCGGTGATCCTCAACACCCTGGCCGGCCACCTGTGGGGCTATTACGCCGCCTGCAGCATACACAAGGACTCCCTGTTCCTGAGGGACTTCCGGAACCGGATCCACCAGGCCATGGTGGACCCTTCCGGCCGGCCCGTATCGTTCTACGAATGGATGGCCGACCGGACCTTCCGCCGCATGATCCGGGACTTCTCCCACACCTTCAACAAGCTCCGGGACGAGGGGTCCTTTTCCGCCACCAGCGTCAAGGCCGTTTCGGATATCGTTCTCCTCCTGAAGTACGCCATGGGCAAACTCCCCCTGGAGGATTTCTGGAACGACTTCCACGGCGACAACGGGCCGGCCTCGCCGCTGGACCTCCTGGACTTCACCCTTGCCCAGGCGGCGGAGGATCTTTCACGCCCGGTGGACGCCATCCGCCACCAGGCGAAGACCGTCACAGTCGGAACGAGCCGCAAGGCCGCACCGCTCCGGGGCATCTTCTTCGACCTGCTGCGGGAGCTCGGTTTCACCGTGAAGGACCTGTCCTCCAGGGACATCATCGTGCTCAACCGGATTCAGCCCGGGGTGGAAGCGATCAAGGGGTATACCCTCTACGGGATCGACCGCCTGGACGACGACGGGAGGCCCGCCGACCAGACCACGATAACGATCCGTACCAAGGGCGGGGTCTCCCTCGGCATGGCCTCCCGCACGGAAGGAACGAAAACGCTGATGGGGACAAAGCGGATGATCGTCCGCATCGGCCGCCTGTACGTGGGCAGGGGAAAATCCGACGGGGCGCCCATCGTGATCATCCCCCTCCTGAAGGGAGGGATGGTCCGGCACCTGCTTTTGATCCACGTCCGATACAATGAAGCCCTGGCTCTCCGCGAAAAAGTGGAGGTCATCGGATACGCCTACAACGACATCCGGAACCTGGTGAACGAATACAACCTGGCGTGGGATGATCGTTACCTCGAGTCCTTCACCCTCGAATCGCTACTGAGCGAACCTCCCGAGGTGATTGCCGGAAAAATCAAGCAAATGCTGGAGCAGGCATGAAAACGACCAAATTCATCTTCGTCACGGGCGGAGTGCTTTCCTCCCTGGGAAAAGGGCTGGCTGCGGCGTCCATCGCGGCGCTCCTGGAAGCGCGGGGACTCCGGGTCACGAACCAGAAACTGGATCCCTACATCAACGTCGATCCGGGCACCATGAGCCCCTTCCAGCACGGAGAGGTATTCGTCACCGACGACGGCGCCGAGACGGACCTGGACCTGGGGCATTACGAGCGGTTCACCACCACGCGCATGGGCCGCGGCAACAACCTCACGACCGGCCAGGTCTATTACTCCGTCATCGCCAAGGAGCGCCGGGGCGACTACTTAGGCAAGACGGTGCAGGTCATTCCCCACATCACCAACGAGATCAAGGATTTCATCCGGGCCACCGCGGAAGGATTCGACGTGGCCATCGTGGAAATCGGCGGGACCGTGGGGGATATCGAGAGCCTGCCCTTCCTGGAGGCCATCCGCCAGTTCCGCAACGAGGTGGGAAGGCAGAACGCCATCTTCATCCACCTGACCTGGGTTCCCTTCATCAAGACGGCGGGGGAGGTGAAGACCAAACCCACCCAGCACAGCGTAAAGGCCCTCCGGGAAATCGGCATCCAGCCGGACATCCTCCTTTGCCGGACGGAGGATATCCTTTCCGAGGACATCAAGGCGAAGATCGCCCTGTTCTGCAACGTCGAGGTGGCCTCCGTCTTCACGGCCAAGGACGTCCGCTGCATCTACCAGGTGCCGCTTAATTTCCACCGGGAGGGCCTGGACGGCAAGATCATTGATCTCCTGAACATCTGGACGGGCCAGCCCCACCTCGATGCCTGGGAGTCCGTGGTGGACAGGATGATCGGCCCCTCCGGCGAGGTCTGCATCGCCATCGTGGGAAAGTACGTCAACCTTACCGACTCCTACAAGAGCCTCAACGAAGCCCTCGTCCACGGCGGCATCGCCAACGACTGCCGGGTGAACCTCCGATTCGTCGATTCGGAAAAGATCGAGAAGGAAGGGCTGGGACACCAACTCGACGGCGCGGACGGGATTCTCGTTCCCGGGGGGTTCGGAAACCGGGGCATCGAGGGCATGATCATGGCCATTCATCAGGCCAGGACGAAGGGGATTCCCTTCTTCGGGATCTGCCTGGGGATGCAGATGGCGGTCGTCGAGTTCGCCCGGTACGTCTGCGGGATGGAACGGGCCAACAGCTCGGAGTTCGACGAGGAAACTGCCTACCCGGTCATCGACCTCCTGCCGGAGCAGAAGAGCGTGACGGCGAAGGGGGCCACCATGCGCCTCGGTTCGTATCCCTGCCTGCTGGAGGAAAAAACCTTCGCCCACGAGGCTTACGGGCAGTGGGAGATCCAGGAACGTCACCGGCACCGCTATGAGTTCAACAACGACTTCAAGGAGACCCTGACAGGGAAGGGGCTCCGGATCACCGGCACCTCCCCCGACGGTCGCCTGGCGGAGATCGTCGAGATCAAGGACCACCCCTGGTACTTGGGGTGCCAGTTCCATCCGGAGTTCAAGTCCCGGCCCACGAGCCCGCACCCCCTGTTCGCCCGATTCATCGAGGCGGCCCGGGCGTTCAAGAGCAAGGACGGGTGCTGAATTCCGTCCCCGGTGGACATGGAACCCCTGCTCCTGCACCTGGAAAACAACGTATTCCTCGAAGACGGCCAGCTTGTCCTGGTGGACCGGCGGCGGCTGCCCCGGGAGATCGTCCGGGTCTTCTGCGCCGGCTATGGGGACGTGGCGCGGGCCATCGAAGACATGGTCGTCCAGGGGGCGGGGGACATCGCCGTCACCGCCGGATTCGGGCTGTATCTGGCAGCCCGGGAGGCGGAGGGGCTGGGAAGGCGGGAAGCCGGGGCCTTTCTGGATAAGGCCGCGAAGCGGCTGAAGGCCACCCGGCCGACGGGCTACCACCTGGCGGCGCTTCTGGACCGCCTTCTGGGGATGCTGGCGGAAGCCCCGGAAGATCCCTGCCCGGCGGAGAAAATCCTGTCCTTCCTGAAGAGCGTCCTGGACCGGCAGCGGCGGATCTCCGAAGACACGGGGCGCCACGCCGAGACGCTCCTTGTCCCGGGGGAATCGATCCTGACCCACTGTTATGCCGGGGGCGCGCTCCTGTACATGCTTCGCTTCGCACGGGAAAAGGGGAAGGATATCCGTATGTTCTGCACGGAAACGCGTCCCTACCTCCAGGGTGCGCGGCTTACCGCCTGGTCCGTCAGCCAGCTTGGTCTCCCCGTCACGCTCATCACTGACAATATGGTGGCCCACTGCATGTCCCGGGGGATGGTGCAGAAGGTCTTCACCGCCGCCGACCGAATCGCTCTGGACGGAACCGTTGCCAACAAGGTGGGAACCCTGCAGCTGGCGATCTGCGCGGACCGGTACAAAATTCCCTTCTGGGTGCTTGCCTATGGAGGGCCGGATCGCCGGACGGCCCGCGGGGAGGACATTCCCATCGAGGAGCGGGATCCAGCGGAAGTTCTGATGTTTCGGGGATCTCCCATCACCGGGGAGGATGTGAGGGGATATTATCCGGCCTTCGACCTGACACCGCGGGAGCTGGTGACGGGCATCGTCACCAGCCGCGGGATCGAGACCTGGAAGGGCTGATTCTACTGGATCATCCGCGGCGGAGCGTCGCTGCGCTGTTCCATCTTGAGCATGGACTGGGGGATCAGAAAGCTCCGCATCCGGGAGGGAACGTAAACGAGCATCCACAGGTCGTCGGGAACCCGCAGGCCCCTCCTGCCTACGATCTTTCCCTGCAGCCCGTTCAGGGGATGCCGGGGATCATTCACGAGGACGAGGTCGCCGAGGTCCATACGATTCTCCTCTCTTGGAGCGGATCCGTCCGGCGGCGGGATCAAGGGCGGGCGGCTGAGCGCGGGATCGGACGGTGGGATCACCCGTGACTGCGGCGACGATAGCACAAAACACCTCGCACTGCATGGGGAATCATGCCCACTATGACATTTCATACGGCATGTGATAAGAAATGATGACCTGACACAGGAGGGAGAGCCGATGAAGATCCGGATGCCCATCTCGTTTCACGGCAATTACCTTGTCCAGATCCGCCTGGGTGAAGAGGAGAGCCGGGAGCGGTGCCAGAAGCTCACCGTGAGGGAACTGTCGGCGGAGGAAAGGGCCCAGTCTTTCCCGGACATGCCCGAGGACCGGATGCCCACCCACCAGATCACCTTCTACGACTTCGGCTGCAAGCGGGTCATCGAGGGAAAAATCACGGCCAACGAGGAGAACCGGATTGCCTTTGCCGTCCGGGACAAGGAGTACGTCTTTTCCCCCTTCCGCCCCCGTTCGGCGTGAAAGCCGGCCGGATGGGCGGACCAGGCGCTTCGAACCCGACGGGCCGGGAGCCTTTGTCCTATGAGCATTTCCCCGGGGAAGGCTGAAATCCCCATTCTGTCCATTGTTGGCAAGTCCAACACGGGAAAGACGACCCTCATCGAACGGCTCATTCCCGAACTCGTGCGGAGGGGCTGGCGGGTGGCGACGATCAAGCACAACCGCCACGGCTTCCAGATGGACCACGAGGGGAAGGACAGCTGGCGCCACCGGAACGCCGGCGCCCGCATGACCGTCGTCGCATCCCCGCATGAGGTGGCCCTCACGGCGGACGCTCCCCGGGACTACACGATGGCCGAGCTCCGGGACCTCTTCATCCGCGATGTCGATCTCGTCCTGGCGGAGGGATTCAAGAAGAATCCCCACCCCAAGGTCGAGGTCTTTCGGCCGGAGATCCACTCAGAGCGGCTCTGCGGCCCCGATGACCACTGCATCGCCGTGGTCACCGGATCCGACCTGGCGCCGGCGGTTCCCCGGTTCGGACCGGACGAGATCTCCGCCCTCTGCGACTTCATCGAGAGGAGCATCCTGGGGAGGCCTGCGCCGTGACGGACATTGCCCCGTGGGATATCCTCAAGTGGGTGCTCCTGGTGCTGCTGGCCGGGTTCATCGGCCAGTTCGGCAAGAGTTTCGCACAGGCTGTCATGGCCCGGGTTCGGAAAAAAAAGTCGGGGAACGGGGTCTCTCCCGGCCGCGCCGAACCGCCCGCAGCCGTGACAGGGTCCGGTAAGCCCGCAACGCTGCCGGCTCCCGCAAAACCGGCCGAATCGAACTCCGGGGGTATGATGGAAGAGCCGACGTCCGGTTCGGATGTGGACAAGAAAGCCCTGAAGACCCTGGCGAAGAAGCAGAAAAAAGAAGCGAAGCTCCGTTCGAAACTCTCGAAGTAGCCTCCGGCACCCTTGCGGAATCACGATGGCCCAGCAGCCCCCTTCCCCGATGCATGCAGACACCGTCGCCGTCGCCTGGCACAGCGGTGAGGATCCCCTTCCTGGAACCTTCGAAGCGGTCTCGGCGGCCCGGTTCTTGAGCGCCGCTCCGGCGGGGGGGGTGGTCGTCGCGATGTGCGGCACCAGCCCGGAGGCGGCCGCCCACAAGGTTGCCGCCGATATGGGACTGCCGGTATTTGCCCTTCGGGGCTTGTCGCTCGATCCCGCCGCCGGTGACGAAGCCGTCCCGGCTCTGGCCTCGTTCCTCCGGGTCCTCGATCCCGCCCTGGTCATCCTGGTCCATGATTCCCGCGGAGCCGATCTGGCTCCCGCCCTGGCGGTCCGCCTGGGGGCCGCCTGCATCACCGCCGTAGAGGAGTTTTCTTTCAGGGACGGCCGGCGAACGTTCCTCCGCCCGGTCTGCCGGGGGCGGATGCGGATGGAGATCCTACCGGAGACGGCGTGTACCGTACTGACTGTCATGCCCGGTGCCATCAGCCCCGGCTTTCCGGAGGATGATCGTGCCGGCGGCCGAAATGGAAAGGGGGTTGCCGTCCGCATCCAGGATGCGGAGCCCGGGCGCGGCAGGATCGCGCTGCGGGGTGAAGTCTGCGGCGAGGAAGGCGGTGTGGATCTAGCGGAGGCGGACGTGATCGTCTCGGCGGGACGGGGAATCGGGCGGGAGGAGAACCTGGAGATGATCCGGTGCCTGGCGGGACTGTTCCGGAACGCCGCCGTGGGCGCTTCCCGTCCCGTCTGCGACCAGGGCTGGCTCGGGTATCGGCACCAGGTCGGCCTTACAGGACGGACCGTTGCTCCGGACCTGTACGTGGCCTGCGGGATCTCCGGGACATCGCAACACCTGGCCGGGATGAAGGGCTCCCGCTGCATCGTCGCCGTCAACCGGGATCCTGCCGCCCCGATTTTCCGGGCGGCCCATTACGGAGTCGTCGAGGACCTGACTGTCTTTCTTCCCCGGCTGATCGAGGCGGTGAAGGGTTAACCCGGCCCGCCGCGTCTTATTCCCATCCCAGCGGTTCGTAACCCCGGTCCTGCAGGCATTTGTCGACGAACTTTTTGTACAGCGGGGAGGGACGGGAGGCCCTGGCGATTCCGTGAACCAGGCCCGAAGCCGCGCCGACGGCGGCGCCCACGCCGATGCCACGGCCGAGGCTGCCGGTGACGGCCCCGGCGGCGCCCCCGACCACGGCCCCCGCCGCTCCGCCGGCCACGGTGCTCTTTGCCGTCTCCAACTCGGGGTGGTCCTTTATGTACTTCTCCGCCAGGATCTCGCACTCATCGATGTCTTTTTGTGCCTGTGCCTCCCCGACGGCCTGGAGGTGCGCATTCGGGTAGAGGACCGGACCGTACCGGGCGGCGCACCCAGCCGTCATCCACAGGAAGACCGGGAGAACGGTGAGACAGAACAGGGGAAAACCCGCCGGCCGTCTCCTGCCGCTGCTTCCCTCAGGCGGGTACCCGGTTTTCCGGATGATCCAGAGCATCGCAGCACTCCTCAGAAGTGATACTTGAGGCCAACGCCAAGGGCGTTGGACGCCCCGTGGACGCCGTTGAAGAGGCCATAGACACCCGAACGATGATGGATGCGCCAGACCACACTCCACTGGGGTTGCTGCGGCAGGGAAAATGTCAGTTCGAAGAGCATGTAATCCAGGAACTGGTGTGTCCTGTCGTGCTGGATCTCCTCGATCCGCGGCGTCCGGGTAGCGTAGGAAAGGCCGTTGCCGACGGCGAAACTCGTGTCGAGATAGGAGTCCCAGGGAAAGGTGAGCCAACGCGCGATAAGAAGAACATTGAACTCCATGTGGTTCTGATCGCCGAAATGTTTGACCGCCTGTCCTTCCACTTCCCAGTCGATGTGGCGAGTCATGGACCCGATCCGGCGGGATACGGCCGCGGCCAGGAAGTGATAGTCGCTGTCGAAGTCGGGGTTGAGGAATGTCCCCCCGAGATCGCTGTGGGTCTGAATCGCACCGTATACGGTGACCGCCCAGTTCTTCTTTTCATCCCCCCTGGCGGGAGATGAAACGGAAAACACTGACGCAACCATGATCAGGGCGGCAATCAGAACCTTTTTCCTTTTTTTTGCAGACATGGGACACGACCTCCTTGAAGTACCGTTGTGACCGGGTGCTGGAAGGGGGATTTCCAAGTCGGGTTCTGACAGTCAATCGGCCAACCGCCGGGCGATCGCCCGAGCGCGGGCTTGAATGCAGGAGGAGCGCGCCGCCTCCGGCGTTCGTTCCATCCACCAATTCCGTCCCGCGCAGTTCCTGCCGGCGGCCGAAGAAAGAACTCCATGCGACCGACGGCTGTTTGTCTTGATGCTTGGAAGTTTAGCATTTTTACCATTCTTTGCCTACCAAATCGTGTTTATCGACAGCATCCGCCCGAGCCGGCCCGCCTTTGCGGGGAAAAGGGACATCGGGCGAGGATCTATAATGAAAACAAAATATTTGTGTAATTAGCGAGTTAAGGAGATCAAGCCATTTTTCACTTGACAGAAAGAGGGGGGTTGGTTAGGCACTAATCATTTGATGGAACCATCGGATGGAACAACCCGATGGAATAATTCGATGAGATTCGTTCGGGGGTCCGCCTGCCGGGACACGGTTCCGTTCTGGCCGGGAGGTGCTTTCCACAGGATTCCGGGGCGACCGGGACGATTTGTGAACCCCGCAAGGACGGCGCTGCGCCGGGATCCCTTCATCGTTTCGACGGGAAGGTTCCGTCCCTGAGCGACGGAGACAGGAAACGATCATTCAACAGGAGACAGAAGATGGACATTCTCAATTACACGGAAGAGCACGGAATCTTCCGCGACATGGCACGAAGGTTCGTTGCGAACGAACTGACCCCTCACGCCGAAGAATGGGAAGAGGCCGGCATCGTTCCCCGGAGCGTCTGGCTGAAGATGGGACAGCAGGGATTCCTGGGGACTTCCGTTCCCATGGAATATGGCGGGCCGGGAGCGGATTTCCTCTACTCGGTGATCGTGATCGAAGAGCTGGCGCGGGCGAACCTGTCGAGCTTCTCCACGTGGCTCCACAGCGACATCGTCGTCCCTTACATCGTCTCGTTCGCAACGGAAGAGCAGAAGCAGAAGTACCTTCCCGGCTGCGTGAGCGGCGACATCATCACCTCGGTGGCCATGACGGAGCCCAACGCGGGGAGCGACCTGGCGGCCATGAAAACGACGGCCGTGGAGGACGGCGACTTCGTCGTCATCAACGGCCAGAAGACCTTCATCTCGAACGGGATCAACTGCGACCTGTGCGTTCTGGCCGCCAAGGACCCGTCCGAGAAGAATCCCCACGCGTCGGTGGACCTGTATCTCGTGGAGGCGGATACGCCGGGCTTCGAGAAGGGAAAGAGGATCATGAAGGCCGGCTGCCACAGCCAGGACACGGCGGAGCTCTATTTTACGGACTGCCGGATTCCGAAGCAGAACCGGCTGGGGGAAAAGGGCACGGGATTTTTAAAGCTGATGCAGAAGCTTCAGCAGGAGCGCCTGGTCTGTGCCGTCGTGGCCATCGCGGGGGCGGAGTACATGCTCGACATCACCATTCCCTACTGCCGGGAGCGGACGGTGTTCGGAAAGCCGATCTCCAAGTTCCAGCACAATCAGTTCGAGATCGTGGAGATGGCGACGGAAATCAAGCTGGGCAGGACCTTTATCGACAAGCTGGTGGCGGACCACATGGAGGGCCGCAACATCGTCATCGAGACGTCCATGGCCAAATACTGGATGACGGATCTGGCCTTCAAGGTGGCCGACCGGTGCATGCAGCTTCACGGCGGCTACGGGTACTGCGACGAATATCCCATCTCCCGGGCCTGGCGGGACTGCCGGGCGGCCCGGATCTTCGCCGGCACGAACGAGATCATGAAGGTCATCATCGCGCGCTTCATGGGGCTGTAGGAAAGACGATGGACCGTGGCCGCCGGCGCGACGGCGGCCCTTGAAAAATCCGGGATTTCCTGACCGGAAAAGGAGGAACAATGGCTGAGAAGGCTCCCTTCAGGGTGGAAAAGGAGGGGCATGTGGCGCGGCTGATCCTCGATCGGCCGGAAAAGCGCAACTGCATGACGTTCGATTTCTTCAGGGGACTCATCGAGCACTTCGGGCGGTTCAACGACGATCCGGATGTCCGGGTCGTCATTGTCCAGGCCGAGGGCAAGACGTTCTGCGCCGGACTGGACCTGGTCGAAGGGGCCGCGATCCTCGGGGACGGATCGGCGAAAGAGCGGGAAAAAACGAGATGGAAGATCCGGTGGCTCCAGGACTGCATCAGTGCCGTCGAGCGCTGCCGGAAGCCCGTCATCGCCGCCGTTCATGGCTTCTGTGTCGGCGGAGGCATCGACCTGACGAGTGCCTCCGACATCCGCCTGGCCTCCCGGGATGCCATTTTCTCGATCCGGGAGACGCGCATCGGCATCGTGGCCGACGTGGGAACCCTGCAGCGGTTTCCCACGATCGTGGGCCAGGGGCTGTTCAGGGAGCTGGCCTTGACGGGCAGGGACTTCACCGCCGAGGAAGCCTTGCGGATCGGTTACATCAACCGGCTCTACGAGGACCGCGACGCCCTGCTCAAGGGCGCCTTGGCACTGGCGGAGGAGATCGCCGCCAATCCGCCCATGACGGTGCAGGGCGTCAAGGAGTCCATCCTGTTCAACCGGGACAACGGTGTTTTCCCGGGGCTCGATTACATAGCGCAGATGAACTCCGCGATCCTGCCAAGCAAGGATCTGATGGAGGCTGTGGCGGCATTCATGGAAAAGCGCAAGCCCAATTTTGTCGGGGATTAGCGATTGACGAAACGGAACTCATTGCGAATGGCGTGAACGAACCGGGCACCAACCCGGAAAGCTGCTGAGTGTTGAACTTCATTACGGAAGATCGGTTTGAAAAGGACTTTTCATACGGTTTGTAAAGGAGGAAGACATGTCAGGAAAAGCAACGGGATCTTTTAACATCGGCAATTATCCGAAAGTCGCTGCAGCACGCTATGGCGACCGGGAGGCAATCTCCTGCATGACGACAGGCCGGCGCTTCACCTTCCGGCAGGTCAACCGGAGGATCAACGGCCTGGCGAACGGGCTCCTGGGACTCGGCATCAAGAAGGGGGACAACACCGCTTTCCTTTCTTACAACCGCCACGAAATCGTGGAGACTTATCTTGCCCTGGGCAAGATCGGCAGCATCGGATTGCCGCTCAATTACCGCCTGTCGCCCCAGGAGATGGTGGAACTCATGACCTTCTGCGGCACGGAGAACCTGATCTTCGATGCCTCCTTCACGTCGCTCGTCGAGGGACTGCGCCCCCAGCTCCCGGGGATCAGACGCTTCATCTGTTTCGGCAGCGAGATCCCGGCTTTTGCCGTGTCTTATGAAGACCTGGTCAGCCGGTCCTCGCCGGAGGAGCCGGACGTGGAGATCAGCGAGGAGGACCCCCAGTACCTCAACCTGACCTCGGGGACCACGGGGCTCCCGAAGGCCTACATGCTCTCGCAGTACAATAACGCCGCCGCGGGTCCGATCCTGACGTACATGCACGACGTGACACCGAACGACGTGGTCATGACCGTGTTTCCGATTTACGGGCGCGTCGGCTTCGCCTGGTCCGCCTGTGCACTTTTTGCAGGAGCCCGCAACGTCATCCTCCAGTTCGATTTGACGAAGATCCTGAAAGTCATTGAGCAGGAGAAAGTGACCATCTCCAACTGGGTGCCGACGATGGCCAGCTTTGTTCTGGCCATGCCGGACGTCGAAACATTCGACCTTTCTTCGCTGCGGGCCCTCGTCTTCGCCGCCTCGCCCTTCCCGCTGGCACTGCAGGAGCAGGTCAAAAAGAGGCTGTGCCCCAATCTTTACGAGTTTTACGGGCTCCAGGAGACCGGACTCCTGGTCAACATCGGGCCCAAGGACAAGGAGCGCAAGCCCGAGTCCGTGGGCACCCTTTATTTCGGTGCGGATATCCGGATTGTGGATGCCCAGGGCAAGGACGTTCCCAACGGCGAGGTTGGGGAGATCATCGGCCGGGGGGTGGCCGTCACGGCGGGCTATTACAAAAATGAGGAAAAGACGCGGGATATGTTCAGGGACGGCTGGTTCTACACCGGCGACCTTGGACGCTTCGATGAGGACGGGTTTCTCTACCTGGCCGGACGGAAGAAGGACATGATCATCACGGGCGGCCAGAATGTCTTTGCGATCGAGGTGGAGGAGATGCTCATGGGGCACCCGGCGGTCCTGCAGTGTGCCGTCATCGGCCTGCCCGACAACACCTGGGGCGAGATGGTCACCGCCGTTGTCATCCGTTTCCCCGGCCAGGAGGTGACGGAGGAAGAGCTCATCGCCTTCGGCCGCGAGCGGATCGCCCATTTCAAGGCCCCGAAAAAGGTTTTCTTCGTCGACAGCCTGCCCATGACCCCGACGGGAAAAGTCCAGAAATTTCTCCTCGTGGAGAAGTTTGCCTCCGCGTGAGCGGGGGCGGTTTCAGAATATTATCTGATCAATTTTCAGGACGGATCGCGCGGGCATCCGCCGGCGTGAGCGTCCCACCAGCACTCCTGCGGATTCGGGATGTCGAAGACACCCGCTGATCCGGTGCGGCGCGGTCCGTGAAGGAGAGTGACATGAGTGATGTATACGCGGCAAAACCCTGGCTGAATCATTACGATCAGTCCGTTCCGAAGGAAATCAAATACCCCTCCATATCGTACGCCGAAGCGCTGCGGAAGGCCATTGAAGCGGTTCCCTCCCGTGTCGCCCTCATTTACATGGGAACGGAGATAACGTACCGGGAACTGGATGAGCTGTCCAACCGGTTTGCCCGGTTTCTGATCGAAACGGGGTGCCGGCCCGGCGACGTGGTCGGTTTCCACATGCCCAACATTCCCGCCAGCTATATCGGGTCCGCCGGCACCCAGAAGGCGGGGTGCATCTTCACGGGAGTGAGCCCGCTGCTCACCGCCGAGGAGCTTGCCTACCAGCTGAACGATTCCGGAGCGAAAGTCCTCATTACGGCGGATCTGCTGTTTCCCGTCGCAAAGCAGGCGATCGGCGAAACGGGCGTGAAGGTCGTCGTTGTGGCCTCCATCTTCGACTATATGCCCCAGGATGTTCCCGCTTCGCCTCTGGACCCGATTCCCGGGGTCGAAACGCTCGGCTTCAGGGATGCCCTCGCGTCGATGCCCGCCGATCCGGTCGACGTGAAGGTCGATCCGGGGGCCGCCTGCCTCATGATGTACACGGGCGGGACGACGGGCCCCCCGAAAGGGGCGCTTCTCACGAACAACAACATCGTCGGCCACATGACGCAGCTGAACGCCTGGCTGGGCTATCCGATGGGAGAGCATGTCGCCATGTCCGCGTTTCCCATGTTCCACCAGGCGGGGAATTTCATGGTCATGTGGAACATGGCGATGGGATCCACGAACATCATCATTCCCAATCCGCGGGATCTCCAGTTCTTCGTGAAGGCCATGGAGACCCACCGCCCGACGATGACCGTCAACGTGCCCACCATCTACCTGGAGTTGTTGAAGCTGCCCGAGTTCCGTGCCCTCGATTTCTCCGGGGTTCAGTTCTTTGTCAGCGGCGCCGCTTCTTTCCCGGCCGAGAATATCCGGCAGTTCGAGGAGGTTGTCGGGAGGGGAAAGGTGATTGAGGTCTGCGGCATGACGGAGACCAGTCCGGTCATTGTCGCCCTGCCGCTGCACGGGGTCAAGAAGGTCGGGTCCGTCGGCATGCCCGTGTGCGACACGGAGGTGAAGCTGGTGGATCCCGAGACCGGAAAGACGGTTCCCCTTGGAGAGCCCGGGGAAATGGTGGCCCGGGGTCCCCAGGTTTTCTCCCTCGGATATCACAACAAGCCCGAGGATACGGCCCACACCCTCCGGGACGGGTGGATCTATACGGGGGACGTGGCGGTCATGGACGAAGACGGATATTTCTACATCGTGGACCGGCTGAAGGACATGGTGAGCGTATCCGGATTCAAGGTGTTCACCCAGGTCGTGGACGACGCCCTGCATGCGCATCCCAGCATTGATCTTGCCGCGACGATCGGCCTGCCGGACCCGAAGCGTCCGGGCTCGGAGCTCGTGGCCTGCGCCGTGGTCCTGAAGGCGGGCTCTGCCGGCGACGAAGAGATGCGGCAGGATATCATCGAATATATGAAGAAAACGGTGGCCCCCTACAAGGTGCCGAAGGTCGTCCGGTTCATGGACGCCCTGCCCATGAGTTCCGTAGGCAAGGTGCTCAAGCGGGAGCTCCGGAGAATTATGCAGGAAGCCCCGTGAGGCGGGCTTTCTCAACAGCGACGAGAAGCAATCGGGGGTCTTGCGCCCAGGTGAATGTGGATTTTCCCTGCCTGATGAAGGTTGAAACGCTCCCGCCGCCTCCGTGAAGGAAGGCAGAGGTGAACGGCCGGGACATTTCCCGGTCCGGAACACAGCGCGGGCAGTGAAGACCGTTTTGCCGGCCGGCCCTGAAATACTTGCAGGAGGATTGGGTCAATGGCTTTTGAGAGAATCTGGCACAAGTCGTATGCCCCGGGCGTACCCCCGGAAATTGAATTTGAAAAGATCACCACGGCGGCTGCGCTGATCCGGTCGGCAAAGAAGTTTCCCGACCACACCGCTTTCATTTACATGGGCCGGCGGTTCAGTTACCGCGAAATCGACGCCCTCGTGAACCGGTTCGCCAACGCACTCAAGGACCTGGGTGTGAAAGAGGGGGACAAGGTGGGGATGCTTCTGCCCAACCTGCCCCAGATGATCATCGCCTGCCACGCCACGCACCGCCTCGGGGCGGTGACGGCGATGAACAACCCCCTGTACACGGAGCAGGAGCTGGCCCACCAGTTGAAGGACTGCGACGCCCGGTTCCTCGTCACGCTGGACCTTCTCCTGCCCCGGGCGCTTGCCCTGAAGGGGAAGACCGGCGTCGAAACGATCATCACCTGCCACATCAACGACTACCTGCCCTTTCCGAAGAAACAGCTCTTCCCCTACGTGAAGAAGGCGATGTACCGGAAGGTGGAGCCACGGAACGACGTCCATGAATTCATGACCCTGATGGGCAAGGCTTCGTCGAATCCGGTCCCGGACCGGTCCCGGTGGGACAAGCTGGGCGCGCTGATCTACACGGGCGGCACCACCGGCGTGTCCAAGGGAGCCATGCTGACCCACGCGAACCTCTCCGCCGTCGTCCAGATCTTCCGGGCCTGGCTGCCCGATCTCAAGGACGGGGAGGTGCACATCGTGGGAACCTACCCCATCTTCCATTCGGCGGGTTACACTGCCAGCCAGAACCTCACCATCTGGAGCGGCTGGACCTCGACGATCATTCCCCGGCCGGAGCCGGGCATCCTCATCGAGACCGTGAAGAAGTACAAGCCCAACTTTCTGCCCGGTGTGGCCTCCATCTTTGTCGGGCTGCTGGCCGACAAGGAGTTCCGCAGCATGGACAAGTCCTTCCTCAAGGGCTTTTTTACCGGGGCGTCTCCCATCGCCGCCGACACGGTGCAGGATCTGAAAAACCTGACCGGCAAGGACGTCTACGAGATCTACGGGATGACGGAA
The DNA here is from genome assembly GCA_964641935.1 of uncultured Syntrophaceae bacterium. Taxonomy (GTDB): domain Bacteria; phylum Desulfobacterota; class Syntrophia; order Syntrophales; family PHBD01; genus PHBD01. Next base: position 3,949 of record CAZXMK010000009.1, on the reverse strand, counting down.
AACACGGCCTTCGCCACGGCGACCCCCTGGGGAGGGAAGGTGAAGCCGGGCACGGTCGGCCTGCCGCTGCCGAACACGGAACTGAAGATTGTCGACCTGGACGAGGGAAACACCGTCCTCAAGCCCGGCGAGGCCGGCGAGATCTGTATCAAGGGCCCCCAGGTGATGACGGGCTACTACAAGCGTCCCGACGAGACGGCTGCGACCATCCGCGACGGCTGGCTCTACACGGGGGACATCGGCATCATGGACGAGGAGGGGTATTTCCGGGTCGTGGACCGGAAGAAGGACATGATCGTCGCGGGAGGCTACAATATCTATCCCAAGGACATCGACGAGATCCTCTTCCAGCACGACAAGATTCTCGAGGCCTGCGCCATCGGCGTCCCCGACACCTACCGGGGGGAGACGGTCAAGGCCTTCGTCGTCCTGAAAGGGGGCGAGAAAATGACGGAAGACGAGGTGATGGCCCACTGCAAGGCGCACCTGGCCGCCTACAAGGTTCCGAAGATCATCGAGTTCACCAATGAGCTGCCGAAGAGCAACGTGGGAAAGATCCTGCGCCGGGAACTGCGTGATCGCGAGCTAAAAAAACAGGCCAAAGGATAGAAAGATGAAAGATTTTCAGACATTTCGATTTGACGAGGTTGAGCCCCGGGTGGGGCTCGTCACCATGAACCGGCCGGAGCAGCTCAATGCGGTCAACATCGCGATGCTGGACGATTTCGGCGAGCTGTTCTCGATCCTGTCGAAGGACGACGCCATCCGGGTCCTGGTCCTGACCGGTGAAGGCCGCGGATTCTGCGCCGGCGCCGACCTGAACGACGCGGTCGTCCACAAGGACACGGATGCCTTCTCCGATCCGGCGAACTTTCTCCGGATCGTCCAGGAGCGTTACGGCTCCCTGGTCCTGGGGCTCCGGCGGATTCCCCAGCCGGTCATCTCCGCCGTCAACGGACCGGCCGCCGGCGCGGGGTTCTGCATGACCCTGGCGAGCGACGTCCGGGTGGCATCTCCGGAGGCGTCCTTCATTGCCTCCTTTGCGAACATCGGCCTGACCGGCGGCGAGCTCGGGACATCCTATTTCCTGCCCCGGCTGATCGGCACCGCCCGGTCGTCGGAGATCCTGCTGACAGGAAGGAAAGTAAAGGCGGACGAGGCGGAGCGGATCGGACTGGTCAACCGGGTCGTGCCGCGGGAGACCCTTCTGGAGACGGCCCTGTCCTATGCACGCCCCATGATCGCCAAGTCCGTGGAGGCGCTGAAGCTGACGAAGCGCGTCCTGGACCAGAACATCGACGCGCCGTGCCTGGAAGCGGCGGTCAACCTGGAGAACCGGAACCAGGCGATCATGGTATTTTCCGGCGAGTTTTTCAAGCTGGTCCAGCCGTTCTTCAAGGGAAGCGGAAAAGACTGAACCGCCGCCAAGTCGACGGAATGCGCGGCCGTGGGCGGGTCGATCCGCCCCGCCGCGCTTCGTCTTTTTTATGCGGGGAAAAAGCATGCACGCGGTTCCCGGAGGCATGAAACCGGGCTCCGGGAACCGCCGTCGGGGAAGGCAATATCCGCGACCCGGTCAAAGAACCGGGAACCTTCCAATTGACAGGGGAAACGGTTTCTGGTTAGGTTTCATCATCATGCTTCAATCATTAGATGGAACAATCTGATGAAGACCGCTCTCGACAAGGCCCGCCAGGATCCCGAATCGATGAAAGCGCGGATCCTTGCCGTCGCCCGGCGGATCTTCGGCGACTACGGCTACCACGGGACCACAACCCGGATGATCGCCCAGGAGGTGGGCATTGACGTTTCCACCCTCCACTATCACTGGGGCGACAAGAAGGGTCTGTACGAGGCCGTCGTCCTGGATATCAACAAGGACCTGGGACAGAGTCTCCGGGACGTGGAAAGGATGATCCACGGGAAGCCCCTGGGCGAGCGGCTGGCCATCTCGATCGACGTCATGACGGACTACCTGTTCGAACACCCGGAGATCGCCAACCTCATCCTGCACCGCTATTTCGGCCGCACCCGGGAAGAGGCCCTGGAGGAGATCCTGGTTCCCGAGTTCACCGCCGACATGGCCCGTTCCATGAACCTGATCGAAAGCAAGAGGAAGGCAACGCCGCGGGCTCTCATGGAGGTCCTGGCGGTCATAAACGGCATCTACAATTTCGTTTCCGGCGAAACCTTTTTCCGCTCCATTGTCCATATCGACCGGGAGGAATACATCACCCACGTCAAGGAGGTCCTGAAATTTATTCTGATCCCCGCCTTTGCCCAGAGGGAGGGCAAGGGCGGCTCCGAGCCGGCGTGATGCTTCCATCCGCCTGATCCCACTCACCATTCTTTCCATCCGCCTGCCAACCGATCCGGACCTTCTTCCACGGCAGCCGGGACCGACCGTACAAAATCGAATTTCCAGGAGGAAAACGCAACGCTCGGAGCGCGAGCGCCCATGAAAAACAGAACGGCTCCCCGGGGGGCCGGAAAACAGGGGCGGCATCCCCTGTGACTTCAGTAAAGGGATCCATCTTTCACGAGTTGCATCCGTCACAGATTCCCGCCAGGATCCATCCGGGTCCGCGGGAGCGGTTTCATTGTCCATCTTTCTGAAACGTTGAAAACATGAAGGGGAGGAGAGCAATGGAGATTCTGAAGTTTACGGAGGAGCACAAGATTTTTCGCGAGAGCCTGCGGCGTTTCCTGGAGAAGGAGATCGTTCCCCACATCGAGGAGTGGGAAGAAACCGGAATCGTCCCGAAAAGCTACTGGAAGAAGATGGGCGAGAACGGATTTCTCAGCACCTGGGTGCCCGAGGAGTACGGCGGGGTGGGGGCGGACTTCCTGTATTCCGTCATTGTCTGCGAGGAGATGGCGAAATGCAATTTCTCGGGCCTTTGTGCCTCCCTGCACAGCGACATCATTGTGCCTTACATTGCCTCCTTCGGAACGGAAGAGCAGAAGAAAAAGTATCTCCCGGGATGCGTAACGGGAGACTGCATCACCGCCGTGGCCATGACGGAGCCCAATACGGGAAGCGACCTGGCGGCGATCCGGACGACCGCGGCGGAGAAAAACGGCGAGATCGTCATCAACGGGCAGAAAACCTTCATCTCCAACGGCATCAACTGCGACCTCCTCGTCCTGGCGGCGAAGGACCCCGCGGTGGAGAACCCCCACCGGGCCGTGGACCTCTACCTCGTCGACGCGGAAACGCCGGGCTTTGAAAAGGGCCGGCGAATCAAGAAGGTCGGCTGGCACAGCCAGGACACGGCGGAACTCTATTTCACGGACTGCCGGATCCCGGCGGAGAACCGCCTGGGAGCGAAGGGCTCGGGATTCCTGAACCTGATGATGAAGCTCCAGCAGGAGCGCCTTATCTGCGCCATCGGGGCTCAGGTGGCGGCGGAGTGCATGCTGGAGTGGACGATCAAATACTGCCGGGAGCGGACGGCCTTCGGGAAACCCATCGTCAAGTTCCAGCACAGCCAGTTCGAGTTCGCGGAGATGTCCACGGAGGTGAAGATCGGCCGGACGTTTGTCGACAAACTCATCGCGGACCACATGGAGGGGAAAAACGTCACCGTCGAGGTGTCCATGGCCAAGTACTGGGTCACCGAGATGGCCTGCCGCGTCGCGGACCGGTGCGTCCAGCTGCACGGAGGATACGGGTACTGCGAAGAGTATCCCATCGCCCGGGCGTGGCGGGACATCCGAGTCACCCGCATTTTCGCGGGCACCAACGAAATCATGAAAGGAATCGTGGCGAAGTTCATGGGACTGTAACATCGGCGCAAGGCTGAAGAAAGGAGACCGTCATGGCCGGACCTCTTCAAGGACTGAAAGTTCTCGATTTTACAACCCTCCTGCCCGGACCTTAAGCCACCATGCTCCTGGCCGACATGGGGGCGGAGGTGCTGCGCATCGTCTCTCCCTCGCGGCCGGA
>CAZXMK010000008.1:15664-26812 GCA_964641935.1 uncultured Syntrophaceae bacterium | reverse complement strand
AGATGAGCGGATTGAAAATCCGCCCCGTCCATCCTTATTCGTAGATCTTCTCGTCCTCGGCGAAGGCCTCCTCGGCGTCCTCCTCGATGTCGCGGGTCAGCTTCGCCATGCGGGCCTTGAAGTACTCCCGGTACCACTCATGGGCCACGATCATGGACATGACCTCGCTGGTCCCCGTCCAGATGGAGGCCAGACGGATGTCACGGTAGATCCGCTCGAGGGGGTAGACGTTGGTGTACCCGATCCCGCCCACGACCTGCATGCAGTTGTGGACCACCTTCTGGCAGTTCTCGGTGATGAACTTTTTCGTCTCCGAGATCATCCGGCGGACCCGGGCACGCTCCACCTTATTATCCACGGCGAGGCAGGTGGCATATCCCAGGCTCCGGGAGGCGTCCAGCAGCATCGCCGCCTCGGCCACCTGGAAGCTGACGCCTTCGAACGTGGCAATGATCTGGCCGAACGCCTTGCGCCGGGCCGTGTAGTGGGTGGCCACCTCCAGCGCCGCCCGGGCGGGGCCGATGGTCATGAGCGCCGTGCCCAGCCGCTCGGGTATCATCATCGTGTTGAAGACGTCATAGGCGCCGTTCACCTTCCCGACGACGTTCTCCTTCGGGACCTTCACGTCCTTGAAGACGAGCCGCGCCGTGCCGCCGCCGCGGCAGCCCAGGAGGTTGTAAAGGTACTTCGTCTCCACGCCGGGGCCCCGGTCGACGAGGAATGCCGTCAGGCAGTCCTGGGGCCTCGCCTTGGGATCGAAGTTTGTCCGGGCGTAGACGAAGAAGAAGTCCGCCCCCTCGCCGCCGACGATGAAGCGCTTCTGGCCGTTGAGGAGGAAGTGGTCTCCCTTGTCCTCCGCCTTCGACGTGGCGCCGAAGAAGTCCGATCCGCCCCGGGGCTCCGTGAGGCACTCGGCGGCGAAGAGGTCGCCCGCCAGGAGGGGCTTCACGTACTTCTCCTTCTGCTCGTCGGTGCCGTGCTGGATGATGGCGTCGCAGACCAGCTCCGCCCCAACGCCGAAGACACAGGCGAACTCGTAGCCCAGCGTGCCGATCTCCTCCATGACCGTGCCGGTGGTGACCCAGTCCAGGTCCCGGCCGCCCCATTTCTTCGGGTAGCGGCAGCCCATCAGGTTCCGCCGGCCCGCCTCCCGGAGGAACTCCTTCGGGAACTTGATCTTGTCCTGGTCCATGTCAAGGACCATCTGGCGGGGGATGGACTTGACGAAGTCCCGCGCTTCGTCGCGGATCTTGATCTGTTCCGGCGTCAATACGTAATCGAACATGGCAACCTCCCCTTCAGGATTCTTTTCTTCTCCCGCTGCCGCGGGCCGCGGCGCGGGAAGCTTATTTCAGTCCGTCCGGACGCCCCTTCCCGGGCGCTACCGGCTTTCCTCCACTTCCTTCATCGCCAGGTCCTGGTAGGCGTGGGTCAGGTCGGCGCAGAAGGCATCCCAGCGCCGGCAGACCTCCAGGGTCTTTTCGTCGGGAGCAAACAGGTGCGGATGGGCCAACAGCTCCGTGATCTCGGCGGACATCTTCTCGATGAACGATCGATCTGCGCCCTCGAGGACTCTACCGACGAACTCCGCCGGGGGATACCACTTCGCCGCCCGCTGGAAATCGCGGTGCATCTGGGTGAGCAGCACGTTCCGCGGCCCCTCCCAGAGTTCATTCACGGCGGCGTCGCGATACAGCCGCGGGAGCGACGAGAAGTCTTCCATGATCCCGTGGCCACCGAAGATGGACATGGCCATGCGGATCACGTCCGTGCAGTCCCAGGACGCGGTGATCTTCTGGAGCATGATGAGCTCCCGGATGTCGAAGCGCTTCTTCTTCATGGCCTCCGGCTCGCCCGTCTCCAGGCCGCCTTTCAGCCCGCCCTCTAGGGTCAGGAAATCCCGGTAGAGCTTGAAGGCACCGGCCGTGCTCCGCTTCACCGAGCGGTCCATCCAGTCGATCTGGCCGGCCACCATGGGGAACTGCCCGATGACGAGGCCGAAGGCGCTGCGGAATTCGCTGTACCGTTTCGCCTCCCGGACGGCCCGGGTCATGAAGGCGGCGCAGGAAAGGCCGACGGTGAGGCGCGAGTAGGTGAGGACGATCCCAACCACGTTGGCCAGCCCCCGGTCCAGGGGCCCCGCCGGGTAGGCCACGGCGCCGTTGAAGGTGATCTCCGCCGTGGGCAGCTCGCTCGTTCCCGTCTTCCACTTGATCCGGTCGATGGTGAAGCCGTTGCGGATCTCCTTCTCCTTGTTTCCCGGCAGCCACGAGGGAATGACGAAGAGGGCCACATCCTCCGAGCCCGAGGGCTTCGCCGTGACGACGGCATAGTCGGCGTGGGCGGCGGAGCAGAAAAACTTCGTGCCGTAGAGACGCCAGCCCCCGTCCTCCCGGACCGCCTCCAGGAGGTTGGCCGGGACGTCGGAGCCGCCCTGGATCTCCGAGAGGTACTGGGCGCCGATGGCGAATTCGCCGTCGATGCCCTCCTTGGCGTGGCGCAGGATCTGCTTCGCCTCCGGCGAGTCGGCGTAGCGGTCGAGCAGCGCCACCATTCCCTCCGTGCAGGTGATGGGGCAGGAGACGCAGGCCTCGCCGTTCTGGTAGATCAGGTACATCTTGATCAACCGGACCCAGGGCGGTGTCTTCTCCGAGAAGAGGGCCTCCGAGAAGATCTCCCGCTCCAGGGTCTCCGTCTCCGCCGGGCGGACGATCCGGTCGATCCGGCGGTTGTGGCCGTCATAGTGCATCATGAAGGGCCGGCGCTCGGGCCAGGAGATGCGCTCCGTCAGGTCCCGCCAGCGAAAGGAGACTTTCTTCGAGATATCCCGGGCCGCCCGGTCCACCGCCTCCGCCTCGGCACCGGTAAAGCAGCGGACGACCTTCTGGATGAAGGGGTCGTCGGCATAGTAGTCGACGGACTTTCTCCAGTCCAAGAACTCATCGAATTTGTAGGGATTGTTTCGGTTCGGCAGGGTCATGGCAACCTCCTTGGGATATGTTTCCAGCGCTTTGTTCCTGGATGTAAACAGTGTTCACTGTTAACCGGGACCGCTGCCGAAAGTCAACTGGTTTGTGGATAGATGGAATGGAAGAGAGGGAACGGGCCGGAGTCCGCCCCCCTGTCACGCCTGGACGCCCAGCCCGCGGTCCCAGCCGTCCGACGTGATGCTCAGTGAAAAGAGCCTTGCGATCACCCGGCCGACCAGCTTCATGTGCTCGATCACCTCTTCCCTCGAGCGGCCGGGATAGTCCCGGAAGGTGATGAGAATGCCGTTCATGGCCGAAAAGAAGGCATGAGCCAGGAGACGGCGGTCGCCCTTGGCGTGCATCGTTTCAAAGAGGCAGTCGAACTGGTCGATGAGGAGGCGGGACTCCTCGTTGAGGCGCTCCACCAGGGCCGGGCTCAGGGAACCGTCCAGCATGAAGTGGGTCATCATGCGGAAATAGGGATCGTTTTCGATCAGGAAGTCCAAAAATTCTCCGGCAATGCGCTCCAGGGACACGCCACCGTTCTCCTCGACGGCCACCCGGAAGGACTCGATGACGCGGCGGGAGCCCCGGAGAAAGGCCTCCACGAAGAGGGTCTGCTGGTCCGGGAAATACCGGTAGATGGACGCGGGCGAGATGCCGGCCTCCCGGGCGATGTCCCGCATGCTCACCTTGTTGAAGGGCTTGCCGGCAAAGGACCGCTCGGCGGCGTTGACGATCAGGTTCTTCCTGGCTTCCCGTTCCCGGATCTTCAGTTTGGAAAACGTATCTCCTTCCGTCGCCATGCGTCGCGTCCTTTCCGGTCCTGGGTCGCTCTATACAGGCATCGGGAGCCGAAAGGCAAGGAAATTGAATGCTTCTCCTTGACGGACCCGCCCGTGCGGCCTATACTCCGCTCCATCTTGAACCCGGGGTAAAGCGATGGACCCTTCCAGATTGCCCGGTCGTCGCCGGTACACAAACCGGTGTTCCCGTTTCCGCAGCGGGCCGTTCCGGCTCGGTCTCCTCATCCTTGGAATCCTTTCGGTCCTGGCCGGCTGCACGGCCCAGTACCCGCTCAATCCCGTGCTGGGCCCACGGCAGACCGTTGCTCCCCAGGCCCGTGTCGTCATCGAGAAGGACGATCCCCTGTTCCTCATCCTGGCCTTCTCCGGCGGGGGAACCCGGGCGGCGGCGCTGTCCTACGGCGTGCTGGAGGCCCTCAACCGCATTGAGATCCAGACGAAAGAGGGTTCGGGCCGCCACACCCTCCTGGATGAGGTGAACCTGATCACCTCTGTCTCCGGAGGAAGCTTCACGGCGGCTACGTACGGACTCCGCGGCCGGGACATGTTCCGGGATTACCGCGAGCGCTTTCTCCTCCGGGACCACCAGTCCCACCTGATCGCCGGATTTCTCAGCCCCTTCAACTGGGCCCGTCTCTGGTCGCCCCGCTTCGGAAGGAGTGACATGGCCCAGGAATACTATGACCAGATCCTCTTTGACGGCGCGACGCTGGGAGACATCCCCAGGCGGGATCGGCCCGCCGTCATGATCCTCGCGACGGATATCCTCAACGGCCAGGTTTTTCCATTCACGACCCTACAGTTTTCCCTGATCTGCTCCGACTGGAAGCGTTTCCCCATTGCGCGCGCCGTCGCGGCTTCGGCGGCCTTCCCGGGCGCCTTCACACCGGTGATCCTGAAGAACTACGCCGGGGACTGCGGCTGGAAGCCCCCCGACTGGATGAACAAGTCCCTGGAGAGGCCCGATCCGGCCAGCCGCGGCTACCACATGGCGAGGAGCATGGCCTCCTATCTCGACCGGAGCAGCAAGCCCTACATTCATCTCCTGGACGGAGGCGTCTCGGACAACCTGGGGCTCCGGAGCATCCTGGAGTACCTGGCGGTGAGGGGCGGAATCCGGGAATCCCTGCTGGAGCAGGGCTATACCAGAGTCCGGCGGATGGCCTTTATCATCGTCAACGCAGAGACCCGGGAAAAGCCGCGGTGGCGCCTCCTGGACGAAGTCCCGGGCCTGGCGGCGATCCTGGGGGCGTCCTCCTCCGTCATGATCAACCGCTACAACTTTGAAACCGTCGACCTCCTGAGGCGGTACGTCCGGGACTGGTCCGAAGAGCTCCACACCGCCGGCATGCCGCCCATCGAGTTCTACGTCATCGAGCTGAGTTTCGATTATCTGCCGGACCAGGCGGAACGGGAGTATTTCCAGTCCATCCCCACATCCCTCTACCTGCCGGCGGGCGAGGTGGACCGTCTCCGCGGCGTCGCGGAGAGACTGCTTCTCTCGTCGGAACCCTTCCGGAAAATGGTGCTGGATATGAAAGGCCGGCTGCCGGCACCGACTCTTCCGTCGCGCGCGGATGCGCCCGCGGGGGAGCCGGCGTCCGCTGCGTCCTCCCCTGCACCGCCGCCTGCGCCAGACGGTGCGGACAGCGCTCACGGGAAATGACCGGCCGCCGCGCGGCACCGCCGCTCAGGCGTGCTCCCCGGCCTTCCGAAGCAGAAGCTGCCAGTCCTCGTTCACCATCTCCTGGATCTCGTCCAGATCCTGGTCCGTCAGGTGCCGGAACCGCCCCTGGAGTTTGAAGTATTCCCGGACCAGGTATTCCCTGGGCTTGTAGTTGATGGTGTACCGGACGCCGTCCTCCACCTCGTAGAGGGGAAAGATGTTCGTCTGGACGGCCATGCGGGCGATCTTGATGGACATCTCGGACGGAATCCGCCAGCCCGTGGGACAGCTCGCATAGATGTGAAGGAACCGGGAGCCCTTGATGGACTTGGCCTTCCGGGCCTTCCGGACGAGGTCCTCCGGGAAGGCGATGTTCGCCGTCGCCGCATAGGGAATCCGGTGCGCCACCAGGGCCTCCACGATGTTCTTCTTCCGAAGATGCTTCCAGTGCGTGCCCGGCGTCGTCGTCGTCCAGGCCCCGTACGGGGTCGAGGAACTGCGCTGGATCCCCGTGTTCATGTAGGCTTCGTTGTCGTAGCAGACGTAGATGAAGTTCTCGTTCCGCTCCACGGCGCCGCTCAGGGCCTGGAATCCGATGTCGAAGGTCCCCCCGTCGCCGGCCCAGGTGACGACGGTCGTCTCGGTGTCTCCCAGCATGTCCAGGGCCGCCCGGACGCCGGTGGCGGTGGCTCCCCCCGTCTCGAAGGCCGAGTGGATGACCGGGATCTTCAGGGTGGACTGGGGATAGGGTCCCGCGATGACGGACCAGCAGCAGGCCGGCAGGACCATGACGGTTTTTTCCCCGAGGGTCTTCAGGAAAAAGCGCATGGCGATGGTAGCCCCGCATCCCGGGCAGCCCACATGGCCCGAGCACATCAGTTCCTGATCAAGGACGTCCAGTTGCATAGGCCGCCTCCGTAAGCCCGATCCAGATGCTCTCCGCCGGCGGAACCCCGGCGGCTTTTGTCTGCTCGATCATCGACGCCAGCACCGTCGTCGTGACATCCCGGCCTCCCAGGCCGGCGATGAACCCAAAGACGGGCGGATGGTCCGGCACGTTGCACACGGCGGCCCGCACCTCCTGGGCGAAGATGCCCGTCGCCCCGAAGGAGAAGTTGCGGTCCACCACGGCGACTTTCTTCGCCCCCGCCAGGGCCCGGCGGATGGCCTCCACCGGAAACGGCCGGAAGAGCTTGATCTTCAGAATGCCCACCTTCTCCCCCTTCGCCCGCAGCTCTTCCAGGAGAATGCGCGCGGTGCTCGTCACCGTTCCGCTGGTCACGAGTACGATCTCCGCGTCCTCGCAGCGGACCGCCTCCACGGCACCGTAGCGGCGGCCGAAGACCCCGGCGAACTCTTCTTCCACGGCGTCGAGCTTCACCAGGACGTCCTCCATGGCGGCGGCGATCTCCCGGCGCATCTCCATGTAGGCGTTCGGCGCCACCAGGGGGCTCAGGGCGAAGGGATGGGCCGTGTCCAGGCGGAATCCCGGCGCGTATGCCGGCAAGAAGCGGTCCACCTCCTCCTGCTCCGGGATGTCCACCGGCTCGTACGTGTGGGACAGGAAAAAGGCGTCCAGGACCACCATGGCCGGAAGGTTCACCATCTCCGCCAGTCGGTAGGCCATCAGCATCGTATCGAGGACCTCCTGGGCGTCCTCGCAGTAGAACTGCATCCAGCCGGTGTCCCGCTGGGCCAGGCTGTCGCTCTGGTCCGTCCAGATGTTCCACCCCGGTGCCAGGGCCCGGTTCACCTCCGCCATGACGATGGGCAGGCGCGCCCCGGAGGCCCAGTGCAGGAGCTCGTGCATCAGGGCCAGCCCCTGGGAGGAGGTGGCGGTGAAGGTCCGGACGCCGGTGCTCTGGGCGCCGATCAGGGCCGCCAGGCAGGAGTGCTCGCTCTCGACCCGGAGGAAGCGGGCGTTCATCTTTCCCGAGGCGCAATAGTCCGAGAGGATCTCCACGATGTGCGTCTGCGGCGTGATGGGGTACGCCGAGATGACCTGGACGTTGGCCAGCCGGACCGCCTCGGCCACGGCATGGCTTCCCTCGAGGACCCGTTTCATGATTCCCCCTCCAGGGTCATGGCGTTGCGGGGACACTCCACCACGCAGAGCCCGCACCCCTTGCAGTAGTCGTAGTTGATCCGGCGGTTCTCCCCTTCCCGGCCGCGGGCGATGGATACGTCGGGGCAGAAGAGGTAGCAGTTGTCGCAGCCGTTGCAGATGCCGCAATTGAAGCAACGGCCCGCTTCCCGCATGGCCAGCCCGGCGGAGATCTTCAGGTCGATCTCGGCGAAGGAGCGGGACCGCTCTTCCACCAGGAGTCGCGGCTGGGTGATCCGGGGCTCGAAGGCGAAGTAGTCCGTGTTGATCTCCTCCGGCAGGACGACATGGCGGGTCCGGAGACCACGGGGGCCGCCGGTGTAGATTTCCATGGAAAGCGACGGCCCCGGCCCGACGGCGCAGGAGGAGAGCCGGTCCGCGACGGCCGCCGGCCCCTCCCGGAACAGGGCGTCTAGGGCCAAGGCGGCCTGCTTGCCCGAGGCAACGGCGGTGACGACCATCTGGACGTCGTTCGTCGTGTCGCCGCCGTACACCCGCACCGGACGGCCTTCCGACGCGGTGAGGACGGTGTGGCTGAGCCGGACGAGGCCCGTCCCCTCCCGGGGCGGCAGGTGCCAGTCCTCGGCGGCGCCGGCGCCGGCGGCCGTGAACAGGCGGTCCGCCTCCACCTCCAGCGTCGCCTCGCCGTCCGGGACGATGCGCCCCCGTCCGTCAGCGTCCTCGCCCTCGATCTTCATCCGGCGGAACGTGATCGCAAGCTTCCCGTTCCGGCGCGCGACACCCGCGGGCGCAAGGAGCTCCCGGAGCTCGACCCCCTCCTCCAGGGCCATTTGCAGCTCTTCGTCGAAGGCCGGCATGTCCCGACGGCGGCGCCGGTAGGCAATGACCGCCCGTCCGCCCAGGCGGACGACGGTCCGGGCAACGTCGACGGCGGTGTTGCCCCCGCCCACGACGATCGACAGGCCTTCCAGGCGCGGCTCCTCACCGCCGCGGATGCGGGACAGGAAGGCGAGCCCGTCTTCGACTCCCCGCTCCTCCTCCCCGGGGATTCCCAGCGGCCGGTCCTTTCCGAATCCGCAGCCGAGAAAGACGGCATCGTAATCCCGCTCCAGGGACTCGAGGCCTGCCCGGTCGATCCGGCAGTTCGTCCTGATTTCGATGCCCAGGGCTTCCAGGCGGGCGATCTCCGGCCGGAGGGCCGAGGGCGGCAGGCGGTAGGCGGGGATGCCCCAGCGCAGGATTCCTCCCGGCTCCGGAAGGGCCTCCAGGACGCGGACGCCGTATCCCAGGCGGGCCAGGAACCAGGCCGCCGACAGGCCGGCGGGACCGGACCCGACGATGGCGATCCGCTCCTTCCGGGCTGGAAGCCGTCCCAGGTCGGACCGGAATTCGTTGCGGACGGCCGAGTCGGCCAGGAAGCGCTCCACCGTGTGGACCGCCACCGCCGAGTCGAATCCGCCGCGGTTGCAGACACCCTCGCAGGGATGGAAACAGACCCGCCCGCAGACTCCCGGAAAGGGATTCTCCATCAGGATCGTCTCCCAGGCCTCCCGGAAGGCGCCCTGGGTCGTCAGCATTTCGATGCGGGGGATGTCTTCTCCGGCGGGGCAGGCGGCGCTGCAGGGAGCCGTCTTCTCCTCGAAGCGTGGACGGAGGTACCGCCACGAGCCCGTCAGGTTGCTTTCCGTGGTGGTGAAGGACCGGGGCAGAAACAGCGCCTCGGCCCTGCTCTGGTCTCGGTTCATGCGTTCCCCTCCCGGTGGGTCAGGACACGGGGATCCGGCCGAGGATCCGGACTTCCCGGTAGGCCTCCTCGGCCGCTGCGATGTTGCGGTCCGGCTCCGACGGAACCTCTTCGCGGATGGCGGCGACGATGGCTTCCATGGGCGGTTCGCCGAACATGCGGGTAAAGGCCCCCATCATGGCCGTGTTGACGATGGGCGCGGTCCGGCTCCCGAGCCGGTGACCGAGGGCGATCCGGCCCGCGTCCACGCAGGCGAGCTGCTGGCCGGCGTAGATCCCCGGGTCTTCCGGATCGGTTGCGCTGTTGAGAAGAACCCATCCCCCCGGCTTGAGCCCGCGGGTCACGTCGATGCTCGTCAGGAGCGTCTGGTCCTGGACGACCACGTGGTCCGGCGCGGTGACATTCGTCCGGGCCAGGATCTTTGTCCGGTCGAGCCGGAGATACGCCTCCACCGGCGCCCCCCGCCGCTCTACCCCGAAGAACGGAAAACTCTGGACCTGCCAGCCCGCCTGGAAGAAGGCCTTGGCCAGGAGGATCGTCAGCACGACCGTCCCCTGGCCGCCGCGGCCGTGGAACCGGATCTCCACCATGTCCCGTCTCCCGTGCTCAGGGGCTCCAGACGACGACGATGGCCCGCGCGGGCTGGCCGTCGAGACCCCGGAAACTGTGGTTCTGGTTGGAATCGAAATAGACGGTTTCGCCGGGGGTCAGCGTCTCTACCCGGTCGTCGGTGCGGAACTCGAGCCGCCCCTCCAGGACATAGACGAATTCCTCGCCGTCGTGGCACGCGAAGACCATGTCCCCCGTCTCCAGCGGCTGGAACTCGACGAAGAGCGGCTCCATGTGCTTTTCGGGCTTGCGGGTCTCCAGCGCCTCGTAGGCGTAATCCACCTCTCCCTCGCCGTGGTGAGGCCGGCGGGCGATCCGGCGGCGGTCGGCGAGCCGGGTGATGGACACCCTGACGGCGGGCTGGTCGTCCTCGAAAAAGCGGGCCATCCCCACACCGAGCGACCGGGCGAGTTTCAGGAGGGTCGCCACGGGAGGGACGAGTTCACCGGCCTCGATCTTCTCCAGGCTCTCCCGGTTGATTCCCGATCGGGCCGCCAGATCCTGCAGGGTCAGGGATTTCTTCTCCCTTGTTTCCCGGATCTTGGCACCGATCTTGAGCCCTTCAAACGACTCCATTGCCTGTTCCTGATTCATGGTGCACCTCGATGGCGATGCCGGGCGGATGAAAGGACGGACGCAGCGTGCGTCCCTGATGATCAGAGTACTCCCGGCGCATTGGATGTCAACTTTTTTTCCAAACCTTTTTTTCCAAATCTTTTTCCAGAAATCGAATCCGATGACGTGGATCGGAAAAGCGACGCCACACAGAATGATGAAAGTGTGTATTGACTGCCTAAGGAATACTCTGAAAATGGTTCAAGGGGAAAAAATCATTTGACTGCAAAGTGCCGGGAGAGTAGTTTTTCTCTGCAATTCATTATTCTTCGGGCCGCCGGTCCCCGGCATTCCTGCTCGAAGGTGGAGCACGGCCGGGAATCCTGCGGTGGAACAAGTCTTCCGGGCATAGCCCGCTGTTCTGGAAAGGAGGTCGCGCATGACCACCACTGTGATCATCATCATCGGTTTTCTCATTTACATCGGTCTTTACTTCACCTACGGGAAAAAGATCGAACGGGACGTCGTCCGGGCATCGGACGAAAACAAGACGCCGTCGGAGCGTCTCTATGACGGCGTGGACTACATCCCCGCCCATAAAGCGGTCCTTTTCGGCCATCACTTCTCCTCGATCGCCGGGGCGGGACCGCTTGTCGGACCCGCCATGGCCCTCTGCTGGGGCTGGTTGCCGGGCCTCCTGTGGGTCTGGATCGGCAATGTCCTCATCGGGTCGG
>CAZXMK010000008.1:0-15654 GCA_964641935.1 uncultured Syntrophaceae bacterium | reverse complement strand
ATGGCGTCCGTACGCTACGACGGAAAGTCCGTCCAGTTCGTGGCCACCGACCTGATCTCCAAGCGCACGGGAACGGCCTTCTACTGGATCGTCTTCTTCCTGCTGATCCTGGTCGTGGCGGCCTTCGCCAACATCATCGGCGTGATGTTCGAGAAGACGCCCTCGATCTCCGGGGCCTCAATCTACATGACCATCGCCGCGCTCATCCTGGGCGTCCTGATCTACCGGGTGAAGATGAACCTCCCCGCTGCGACGGTCATCGGCATTGTCCTGATGGCCCTGGCCATCTGGCTGGGATCGGAGATCCCGATCCCGGGCAGCTACGAGGTCTGGATGGTGGTTCTCTTCGTCTACATCATCATCGCCGCGGCCATCCCGGTGAACATTCTCCTCCAGCCTCGCGACTACATGAACTCCTTCCTGCTCTACTTCGGCATCGCCGTGGGGTTCATCGCCGCCGTCGTGAGCTTCCGGGGCTTCGAGATCCCCATGGCCACGACATTCTCCCCGATCCTCCTGGGCGGCAAGCCGACGCCCTTCTGGCCCGCGATCCTGCTGGTCATCGCCTGCGGCTCCCTCTCGGGCTTCCACTCCCTGGTGGGATCCGGCACGTCGTCCAAGCAGCTCGCCAAGGAGAGTGACGGCCTCTTCGTGGGGTACGGAGCCATGTTCACGGAAGGATTCCTCTCGACGGTGATCATCTGCGCCATCGGCGGGTTCGGCTACACGGCCATCCAGAACGCCCATGCCGCCCAGGCAGCCGCCGAAGCCGCCAAGGCCGCCGCCGCGGGGGCCGCCTTCACGGCCCCGACCCTGGCCCTGACCATGGACAACTGGGGGGATCTCTACACGAAGACGACAACGGCCCTGAAGCTCTCGCCGCCGAACATGATCGTCCAGTGCTTCTCCGACATGGTGGCGGCCACCTTCCTGGCCTTCATCCCCGTGAAGATCGTCAAGATCATCGCGGGGCTCTGGATCTCCGCCTTCGCGCTGACGACCCTCGACACGACGAACCGCTTGGCCCGCTACTGCCTCGTCGAGATGCTGCAACCCCTGAAGGACAAGGCGGAAGGCCTCTACAAGGCCCTGACCTTCCGCTGGACCGCCTCGCTGATCCCGGCGGCCATCGGCATTTACCTGGCCTGGAGCAAGCAGTTCACCATCCTCTGGCCGTCCTTCAGCGCCGCGAACCAGCTCATCGCCTCCATCGCCCTGATGACCGGCGCGGCCTACGTCTCCAAGAAGCTGAAGTCCCAGTTCGCCATCATGGCCACGATTCCCGCCTGGATCCTCTGGATCACCGTCACGGCGGCCATCATCTGGTTCATGTACGTCGTCATGCCCGGCTCCATCGCCAAACAGCCGGGTCCGGGCTGGACGGTCCAGATCATCATGGGTATCTTGCTGCTCTTTAACAACCTCTTCATCGTCGACTTCGTGATGTGGGGTAAGATTTAGGAAACGGTTGACAAACTTCTTTTAAACCTCGGACCGGCGCGGGTCTCGAACCCGCGCCGGTTCCCTTTCCCGGCCCGGTGTACATGCGTTCATCCTTTCTCCGCTACTGCCGCGACATCGCCTCCGGCCTGGGCGCCGCCCAGCGGGAGCGCCTGGCGGCCCTGACCTGCATCGAGGAGCGGGAGCTGGAAAACATCTTCGCCCTCCTCCTCCTGGGCTCTTTCATCGGCCTACCGGCGCCGCCGACCTTCCTGTCGGTGGAACTCCTCCCGTTCATGGAAAGGGAGCTGCAGGTCCTCCACCAGCGGGCGGAGGACGCCCCGGACACGCTGGCGGAAATGATGGGAATCCTGGGAGTGGAGGGATGAGAATCCTTTTCTATACGGGCAAGGGAGGAGTCGGGAAATCGACCATGGCGGCGGCGGCGGCCTGGCAGCTCTCGCAGCGCCACCGCGTTCTGGTCGTCTCCCTGGACCCGGCCCACAACCTGGGGGACGTCTTCGGCGTGACCCTCCGGGGCCGGCGGAAACGCTTCACTGAAAATCTGCACCTTGAAGAGGTGGACCTGAAAAAGCTGACCCGGGCGTACCTGAAGCGGGAGGTCACGGTCCTCTCGGAGACCTATAACTACCTGCAGGTGCTCAATCTCGACTCGTATTTCTCGGTTCTCCAGTACTCACCGGGCATCGAGGAATACGCCCTCCTCACCAGCATCGAGAAGACGATTCGCGAAGACACCCGGTTCGACTACATCCTCTTCGATACGCCTCCCACGGGCCTGACCCTGCGCTTCCTGGCCCTGCCCCAGGTCACCATCACCTGGATCGAGCGCCTCGCGGCCATCCGCCGGCAGATCCTCAAGAAGCGCCACACCATCCAGAAGATCCGCGGCACCGCCGACAACGAGGCAAAAAGCCGGGAGATCGTCCTCAACTACCGGGAGGAGGACGACGAAATCCTGAAGCGGCTCAAGTCGCTCCATGCCAACTACATCGCCCTGAACCGCGTTCTCCAGGGCCGGGGTTGCGGCGTCGTCCTCGTTTTCAACCCGGACCTGCTGTCCCTGCGCGAATCGGAGCGGCTCCTGGAGGGGCTGAAGGAATTGAAGCTGCCCCTGCGGCTCCTGATCCAGAACAAGGTCACCGACGAAAACCGCCCGACGGCGGACCGCACGTCCCGGATCCTGCAGGAAAAGGTCCCACCGGGAATCCCCCTTCAGCGGGTGGAACTGCAGAAATCCATGCCGGAGGATGCTTCGGCAGGCATGTATTCCCTGCCGGAAGACCTCACCGAGCACCTCACATCCATGGAAGGCGTCGATGTTTGAACACGATTACCTTGCCGGCCAGCCCCTGTTCTATCTCTTCATCGCCTTTTCGGCGCTGCTCAGCTTCGGCTATTTTTGGGGCAAACGATACAACGAGCGGCTCTTCCGGGCTTCGTTCCAGGATCTTGTGGACGTCGTAAAACCCGTCGACCAGACCTTCACCAACATCGGCGGCGTCATCGGCTACCATGCCCAGCTCACACCGCCGAAACGGTCCCCCTTCGAGCGGATCGACGCCACGATCACGTTTCTTCCCCGCCACTCCTGGCTCTGGATGCCCATCTCCAAGATTGTCCGGAAATACGATCGGCTCTTCGTGACGATCCACCTGCGGCGCAATCCCCTGGGAGAAGGGCATTTGATCGAAACGGGCTATTCCCGGTTCCGGAGCCCGAAGATCGCCAATGCGGACAGGCTCCAGCGGGAAGAGATCGCCTGGGGATCCATGCGCTTTCTTCTCTACTACGGCAGCGAAGCCATGCGGGGACACCTGCGGCGCTTTGTCGAACACCAGGAAGACCCCGGCCAGATCCGCCATGTGGCCCTCGTTCCCGAGCAGCGGAAATGCTTCATCTTCCTCATTCCCCGGAAGAACACGGTAGCCCGGTCCTTCGATCCGGTCTATCGCTGGATCCCCTCCGTTTTAAAACCCGAAGAGGAACCCCCCAAGGGCAGGAAGAAGGATCGATAGGACACGAGGCACATCCCGCGCCCGGGCCCATTCTCTTCCGTCACGAAGTCCTTATCCTCATGGAGTTTTTTCTTGACATGCGTTACTCCGTCAGGCACGTTTGAACAACTTGGTGTGACATCTGCAGTCCCGGAGCACCCGCTTCCGGACACTCTTTACCACTCGATTCTTCCACCGGCAACGCAGGGGGCGGCCCCCACCGCCTGAATCATAGACCCGCTTTCCAGAAGGAGGAAGAACCATGGCTAAAAGGCAACCGTTGAACGTCTTCGATTTCGCCATTCGCGCGGAGAAGGAAGGAATCGAATTCTACACGAAGGCGGCCAAGAAGTTCGCCGACTCCGACATGAAAAATCTCTTCCTGAAGCTGGCCAAGGAAGAGGCGGTCCACATGAAACTCTTCACGGAACTCAAAATGAAAGCGGATACCCGGGATATCGACCAGATCCTGAAGGATCCGGATATCGACGATTACCTGGAGGCCGTCGTCCAGGATGGATTGTTCCCCAAGGGAGAGACGGTGAACAAGCGGCTGGAACGGGTGGACAGCCCAGCAGCGGCCGCCGCGGTGGCCATGGCGGCAGAAAAGAGCGCCATCCTTCTATATACGGAGCTCGCCAGGCTGTCCCGCGACCGGGACCAGAAGAAGCTGTTCGAGAAGATCGTCAAGGAGGAGAAGTCCCACGTCGTGATGGTGCGGAATCTGCGGGCCGATCATGACCCGGCGTACGCGGCCCTGGCCTTCGGACGCTTCTTCTAGGCGGCTGTCGAAAGGGCAGCCTGCTTCATTTCCCCTGTTCCTCGCCGTTCTACGCGCACAGAGGTCCGGTTCGCTGCCCGGGAAAGGGAGTTTTGCATTCGACTCTTCTTGAGCGGCCCGCTGTCACGCTGCACCGGCAGGAACAATCTCCACGGCCATGCCCGGAAAGGCCTCCCGGAAGGCGGCATCGAGATCCCGGACAATGCCGGCCAGGACCGTCTGGGCGATGGCGGCGCAGGTGACACACCGGGGCAGGTGCCCGTACGTGTCGAGGAACACGTACAGCGTTTTCTCCTGTTCGCTCAGCCGGACCTTTTTCACGATCCCGAGTTCCGAGACGGGCAGGCCGCTCTCGGGATCCCGGACGCGATCGAGAACCGCGTCGACCGTTTTCGTCCAATCGTCGTTCATGGTGAAGGCTCCTTCCCTTTTTTCGCGGTCTCCCTCTTGCCGGGGGTCTCGGAAAACAGGTCGAGAAAGCTCTGGAACGGGGCCAGGGGGGAGGCGGATTTCCCGGCTGCCTGGGACCATTCGGTCCCCAGGTCCAGCCACTTCCTGAACTGGTCGTCCGCGACGGCCCGGTAGGTTAGGTAGTTTTTCATGATCTGCTGGAGATAGTTCTCGAAGAAGTCCGAGAGAAGGTTGTCCCCGAAGCGGATCATCATGTGGAGGAGAGGGACGGGAAGCAGAAACTGCCTCTTTCGGGACTCCTCCAGGAGAATCTGGGTCAGGATAAAGGCCGTCACGTCCTCCTTCGTCTTTGCGTCCTCGACGGTGACGGTCCTGCCTTCCTTGATCAGGCGGGTCAGTTCCTCGATCGTGATGTAGGTGCTCCACTCCGTATTGTAGAGGCGGCGGTTTCCATATTTCCTGATGAGCAGCGTCTCGGTCATGGTCTTCCCTCCCGGTGTGAAAACAATCTACCGGGAAGATTGTTTCGTTGCAACATATATTATATTTTTTCTGAACAGAAAAAAGTGTGCCGAATAATATATCAATGATATCATGCAGTTCATAGGTCGGCACCAAGGACTGCATCCAAATGATTTATATTGCAGCGCAACATTTTTCCTTGACATGCCATTCAGCCGGGTTATATTAGCGGCAAAAATCAAGCGCAGGAGCGCAGGGAGGTACCCGGAGTATGGAACAGGAAAAAATCGTAAAACAGATCGTCGGTTTCTACAAGACAACCTTTGACAGCAGCTTCAACGCCATGACGATTCTGCAGGAGCAGACGGAGAAGATGATGCAGACCGCGATGGACCAGTCCCCCTGGATTCCCGAGGAAGGAAGGAAGATCGTCGGGGAGTGGATGAAGACCTACCGCCAGGGCCGGGAGGATTTCCGGAGCGCCGTGGACGAGAGCTACGGGAAAGTGGAGAAATTCTTCGCCTCCAAGACCTGGGAGGACGTGGCCAAGGAAGCAGGGAAGGCAGGCAAAGCCAAGTAAGCATCGCCGGAACGCGCCGGCAGAACCCGTACCCCCACGAAAGGAGGTTGGAAGATGGATCCCAAACAGATTACCAAGCAGATGATCGATTTCAACAAGACGGCCTTCGACAACACATTCAACGCCATGATGGTCCTCCAGGACCAGACGGAAAAGATGGTCAACATGTACATGGAGCAGGCCCCGTGGTTTCCCGAGGAGGGAAAGAAGCTCATCAACGAGTGGGTCCGGGCCTACAAGAAGGGCCGCGAAGACTACAAGGGCATCGTGGACGCCAACTACAAAAAGGTCGAGGAATATTTCGCCAAGGCGAAGTAGACCGAGGCGTTCCGCCCGGGAAATTCATTCGACTTCGGAATTCCTGAACTTCGGATCCCGGCGGCCGTAAGACCGCCGGGATTCGTTTATCCAACCGATCCTGGGATTCGCCATGAACACAAAAACCACAACGGTACCGGCAACCGTCCCCGAAGCCGCCTTCTCCATCACCCGCGACTGCCGGCGACGGCTCGCCGAGACACACATGGAGCTGTTCGCCGCCTTCACGAAGACCTGGCAGGCCAACACCTCGCTCCTGAAGAGCGCGCTGACATACCCCGCCGGCATCTCGGTCCCCCTCTGGGAATCCGCACGTTCCCTCCTCGATCTCCAGACGGAACATTGTCTCCGGGTCGTGGAGACGGCGACCGACGCCGTCATCGCCGGACAGCACTACGGCGTCGGCGTCCTGGCCTATCTCAACGAGTTCATGAACCCCTACTGGACGGCCCTGAACTCCTTCAGCTCGCTGGAAAAAGACAAGCTCGTCCGGACGCCCGTTCTGCAGAGCGCCATGGATTACTTCGAACTGCTCCGTTTCAACATCCAGATTGCCGAGCAGGGCGCGAAAGGGACGATGGGCGGGCTTGAAGACTTCCACCGCCGGGAGGCTCTCCGTCTTGGCAGGGCGGTTCTCAACAGCATCCTTGGCAAACGGGAAGAAGGGCTCAGGGACTACAGTGCAGGCATGGCCCGGCTGATGGATGCGCTGGTGTATCGCTACCCCGAGGCGATCCGGGCCATCGGGCCGGAGTTCGGCTTTCATTTCGACGACGGCGGATACGTCCTGGCGGATGAAACGGACCGCTTTCTCCTGTACCGGGTCCTGCCGCGGGATCCGGCCGTGAAAACCCGGCAATCCGGCAAGCCCGTCCTGATCATGCACCCCTACGTCCTGGGCCCCAACATCCTGGCCTTCCTGCCCGGGGAAAACAAGAGCTACGTCCACGCCTTCGCCAACCGGGGCGTTCCGACGTACATCCGGATCCTCAAGGACATCGAGACGAATCCGGCCGTGCAGGTCATGACCGGAGAGGACGACGCCCTGGACACCCGGCGGTTCTGCGAGATCCTGAAGGCCGCCCATGGCCGCCCTGTCACGCTCAACGGATTCTGCCAGGGCGGCTTCATCGCCCTCCTGGACATCCTGTCAGGGGAACTCGACGGGCTGGCGGACGCGCTGATCACCTGTGTCGCCCCGATGGACGGCACCCGGAGCAGGTCGCTCGTGGAATACATGCAGCACCTTCCTCCCCGCTTCCGGGACCTGAACTATGCCGTCAAGGAGATGCCCGGCGGCAACCGCATCGTCGACGGCAAGGTCATGAGCTGGGTCTACAAGCTCAAGAGCATGGAGAAGGAGGCGCCCCTGGTGACCCTCTACCGGGACATGACGAATTTCCATCGCGACGGAGGACCCGTCCACATCGGAAAGACGGCGGCGGCGATGAACCACTGGCTGATCTACGACCGGAACGACCTGCCGGAAGGAATCACCCGTCTCAGCTTCGACTCCTACACAATTCCCATCACCGCCGAAGGCACGCTTCCGGTGACGCTCTTCGGCAGGACCCTCAACCTGCGGGGCATCCGCGAGAAGGGGATCCGCTGGCTCATCTGCTACGCCGAGGGGGACGACCTTGTGGACCGCGATGCCGCCCTGGCGCCCCTGGAGCACCTCGACAACGTGGAGGTGACGCCCTTCCCGAAGGGCCACGGCGCCATTGCCACGTCCTGGTCCGATCCCGAATCGGCCTGCGCCCTCCACACCCGTTTCGGCAAGGGATACCGGGGGCCCGTCCGCTTTCAGCTCGATCTCGAGGCGGAGGCGGAAGAAATCGAAAAGCCCCTCCCGGAAGAATGACTGCCGGGAGGACAAAGACCCTGCGTCCGGACGCTCAAGGATGCTCCTGGGAGGTGACCCGATGGACCGAAGCTTTTATGAATTCTGGGGACGCTACTTCCTGGCCCTGGCCCGGGGCCGCCAGCAGTTCGAGGACGTGACGGCCTGGATGCGCCAGGGCTTCCAGGGCTCCGAGAGCCTGTCGGAGTTCTTTCGCAAAGCCTACGGACTCGACCGGGAGAGGGAAACGGACATCACCGATTTCTGGCGACAGACCCGCGAATCCTTTCTCCAATCGCTCCACGAATACCTGGCCCTCTTCAATGTCGCCCCCCGGGAGGACCTGGAGACCCTGCAGCGGGAAAACGAGGAACTGAAGCAGGCGGTCGCCCGGCTGGAAGAAACCGTTCTCCGGCAGCAGAATGTCCTGGCGGAGAAGGGGCTGGATCCGTCCGGCATGATCGAGGGGCTCAAGGACCTGATGCAGAAGCAGACGGACGAGTTTCAGAAGCTCATGAAAAGCATGGGGCGGCATCTCGAGAAAAAAAAGAAGCCCCTGCCGTCATAACTGTCCGGCCCTTATCTTTGCAGCCAGCGGTACCAGGACGTTCACGTAATCGTCCGTCCAGGGGCGGCAGGCGGGAATGCCGTCATCCGCCCCGAAGGGAATCCATCCCCGTTCGATGAGCGCATCCAGCCGGCCGGGCGCCGCCGCCAGAGCCACGTAAACCGTTGTCAGACGGTAGCGGCCATCTGCGGGATCGGGGCCCGCCACCTTCACGGCCCCTTTCAGGCCCATGTTCCCGGCGATCGCCTTCACGACCGGCCGGAGGTCGTAATAGCGGTTGGAGAGGTGAAAGACCATCCCTCCATCCGCGGACAGCCGCTTCCGGTATGCATCGACGGCCTCGACCGTCAGCAGGTGGGTCGGGATGCCGTCGCCGCTGAAGGCATCGACGAACAGGAGATCATACCGCTCTTCTCCCCCAGCGGCCCGCTCCAGGGACAGCCGGCCGTCCCCCGGGAAGACCCGCACCCGGGCCTGCGTGTCGGCTAAGTAGGTGAACCAGCGACGGGCGACCGTCTCCACATCGGGGTCGATCTCGAAGAAGTCGATCCGGTCCCCGGGTCGCCCGTAGGCCGCCACGGTTCCCGCTCCGAGCCCGACGGCGCCGACGCGCCGGGGAACGGGCAGCCCCGCAAAGACGTCCCCCAATCCCCTGTTTTCTCCATAGTACAGTGTCGGCCTCCTGCGCCTCGACTCGTCGAGAAACTGGGTGCCGTGTAGCGTGGATCCGTGTATGAGCGTCCGGACCCCCCGGGGGGCGTCGGAACCGGCGGCCTCTTCCACCACCCGGAGAATGCCGTAGTAATTCCGCAGACGCTCCTTTTCCTGGAAGGAGCCCACCGACCAGGCGCCCAGCAGGATCATTCCCGCCAGGACACCCAGTCCCGCCGCCCGCAGGATCTTCACCGCCCCCGTCGACTGCCTCCAGAACTCCTCCAGGTTCCTTCGCTGAAGCCATGCCAAGACCCCTCCCAGGGCAAGGACCGTCAGCGGGTATTCGTAGAGACCGCCGAACGCGAGCGGAGCACCGAGGCTGACGGCTGCACCGCCAAGGGCGCCGCCGAGGGCGATCACCAGGTAATAACCCGTCAGGCGGGACGGCGGCGGCCGGAGCCGGTACAGCGCGTCGTTGGCCAGGAGGCAGAGGACGAACAGGATCACCAGGTGTGCCGCCAGGTACGTAACCCGGGGCGACGTCAGCAGGTAGAGCAGGAGAGCCGCCAGCAGGATCTCCGGCCACAGGTGTCGGAGCATACTTGGAAGTCCCGGACCGTCGCGGAAAACAACGACGAAGCTGGCCAGGTACAGGGCCAGCGGGAGGATCCAGACCAGCGGATAGGAGCCGACCTCCACGGCGATGACGTTCGTCACCGTCAGGAGGAAGGCGGAAGGCAGCGCGCTCAGGAGAATCCAGGGAATCCAGTTCCCTCCTTCCGAAGCGGGACCGGCCGCCTGACCGGCCGGCTCCTCTTCCTCCGGCATCCGCTTCCGCGGTCGAAGGAGGAGCCAGGCGGCCGCCGCAAGGATTCCATAAAGAACATAGCCGGCGTTCCAGATCCGCCCCTGGGCCGCCAGGCCGAGGTACGGCTCCACCAGGAATGGATAGGCCAAAAGCCCGAGAAGCGATCCGGCATTGGATGCGCCGTAGAGGACGAAGACATTGGTCCCGCCACCCAGGGCGGAGCGGGACAGCCAGAGCTGCGCCACCACGGCTGTGGTGGACAGAATGCCAAAGGGGACGGCCACATGGAGCACAAGCAGACGGAGAAGCGACGCCAGGGGCGCCGCCGGATCGGGGGCCGGGGGAATCGACAGGGGAAGAAAAGCCAGCGGGACCAGGAGAAGCAGCAGATGCCTGGCGCCGGCCCGGGCGGCAAACAGATGGGCATAGAGATAACCCGCCAGGAGCATTCCCTGAAAGAACATCAGGCAGACCAGCCAGACCTGGACGGTCCCGCCCATAATGGGCAGGAGCAGGCGCCCCGTCATCGGTTCCAGGGAAAACAGGAGGAACGCGCCGAGAAAAACATGGACGGTCAGGATCGTTCGCGCCGCCCGGCGGAACGGCGAAGGGTTCATGCCGGTTCCCGGATCTGTCACCGCGCCGCCCCCGTGGCCATCTGACGGACACGGCGGACGGACTCCGGCGGGAAGTCCGCCCTTGCCAGCGCGTCCGCCAGGACATCCCAGAGCCTTCCGTTTGACGGGTCATCCAAGACCGCCGCCAGGGCGGCCAGCCAGGGAGGCCGGCCCAGGGCCCGCACCACGTCGTTTCTTCCGACGGCCAGGCCCGCGTCCCGGAAAGGCCCCCCGGCGGCCGTGCGGATGTCGATGATGAGCCAGCGATCCTCCGCGGGGAGCGTAGCCTGCCAGCGGGCGGCCTCGCCTTTCTCGGATGTGAGGGTCACCCAGCCCCGCCGGCCGGCGATCCCCTCATGCACTTCCTCCAGCGGGTTGCCGATTGTCTTCAGGATCAGAGCCACGGACAGGGGGATTTCCTTCTCCCGGTCCTCCGGGCGGCAGGTGAGGTCGGCCGGACGGCCGGCATACCCGATCTCCAGGAGCCGGTCGTGCTTCACGGGCCCGCCGAAGAGGCTCTTCGTCAGGGCCCGGCCCTCATCCGTCGGTTCTTCTCCGGCCAGGGCGAAAAGGTCTTCGTAGGGTGGCGGCGGCGGCATGGAAGTCAGCGATACGGCGGTCGGCGGCTCCGCGCCGACGAGGACGACCGTCGGCAGGCCGCGGGAAAACGCGGCGCGCAAGATGCGGATGTCCCGATAGGGAACAGGGGGAATGGGAATGGAGACGCCGTCGACCACGAGGACCCAGTAGGGCACGGAATAGGACCGGTCGGGCCGGGGCGTGGCCACGACTGCGGCGGATGGATCCTTCTGCAGGTCCCGCCGCAGGGCCTCGCATCGGCCGGGCCAGGCTGCCGGGTCGGTCCCCCGCTGCCCCGACAGGGAAGCACAGCCCGCCAGGACACCCATCGCCAGGAAGAAAAGCAGGTTCATGCGGAAAAAGGCCGCCCGGGCCTTCCTGTCGCCGCCCTCCCGGCCGGTTTCGGTGGCCGGGGGGCGCCCGCTTTCCCCGGGCGTCACCTCGGCCGGGTCCTTTTGAAGCATCTCATTTTTCACGATTTCGGCGCCTTCGGCGGCATGACGACCGCCTCACCGTCGAGCACAACGGTCCCGTCCTGGTTCCGGCAAGTCGTCTTCAGGCGGGCCCTGTTTTTTTCGGGGATCAGCTCCGCCACCTCCACCCGCGCCGTGATCGTGTCTCCCATGCGGACGGGCGCCAGAAAGTTCAGCTCCTGGCGCAGGTAGATGGTCCCCGGCCCCGGCAGCCTGGTCCCCAGGAGGGCCGAGATGAAACCCGCCGAGAGCATTCCGTGGGCGATGCGGCCCTTGAAAAAGGTCTTCCCGGCATAGGCCTCGTCCAGGTGAGCCGGATTGAAGTCGCCGCTGATGCCGGCGTACAGGTAAACGTCCGTTTCCGAGACGGTCTTGGAGAGCTCGGCGGCGTCTCCGACCTTCATCCGGTCGATGGTGATGCCCATCATGTCATTTCTCCTTTCGAGCGATCATCCCGGACAGTTTTTTCCGCCCGGAAGGTTCTGCAGAAAGCGCTCATCCGGGCCGTTCAAAAATGCCCGGATGCAAGGCCGATCCATGAAGCTGCTCAAAAAGGGTTGGGTGCCAGGCGCCCGAAATCCCGAGCCGCGAGGCGTACTTTTGGGTTCGTTGAGCGGATCGTGATGAGGGCAACGCCGCAGACGGCCCTTCTTGTTTCATCCGGCGATTACGAAAGAACCAGCCTTCCTGACGATCTCGCAAAAGCCCGCAGGCAAGGCGCATCCATGAGGCTGTTCAAAAAGGGTTGGATGCCAGGCCCCCTAATTCCCGTGTCGCGTGGCTTAGTTGGTGTTAGGTTGTGCGGCTCGTGATGCGGGCAACGCCGCAGACGGCCCTTTTTCAACAGCCTCAGAACCAGCAGCGATGGCTCCAGGCATCATCCTTCATCCCCTTCAGGTCATCCTGGAGCATCATGAAGAGGCTCGCGTTCTGGATCGCCAGGCCGCCCTGATGGGCCAGGACCGACACCAGCTGGATGTCCTGGTCCGTGAATTCCCGGGGAACGTTCGTGTAGAGGCGAAGCACGCCGATGACGCCCTCCCGGGCCTTGATGGGGACGCAGAGGATGGAAACGATGCCCTCCTCCTTCTTCTCTTTCCGGTACTGGACTCCTTTGTCCTTGGCAGCGTCCCGGACGATCACGGGCACCCCCGAGAGCGCCTCGGCGATGCTCTGCTCGGCGTAGACCGGACCCTTGTGGAGGTACTTCTCGCTCAGGCCGTAACTGGCGACAAGGCGCAGCTCCGTCTTGTCGTCGTTCAGCAGGCGGATGCTGGCGGCCTTCAGATCGAGGGCCCGGGCCATCTTCTCCGTCAGGGTCTGGAGAATGACCCGGATGTCGAGGCTCGAGTTGATGTCCGATATCAGTTCCAGCGAGAGGCTGATGTAGGCGCGGATCGTCTCCAGGAGACGCGCATGCTCGATGGCCATCCCCCCCTGCTCGGCCAGGGTGGTGAGGAATTCGATCTCCTCCCCGGAGAAGTCGCGGATCTTCGCCGTGTAGAGGGAGAGGATTCCGATGGGCCGGTCCTTCAACAGAACCGGCACCGCCAGGATGGAGCCGATCCCCTCGGCCTTCTTGAGGTCCCGGTTCGCCAGGCGCTTGTCGTTCACCGCGTCCCGGTAGTGAAGGTGCCCATTCTTCATGATCTCCTTCGGGACCTGGCCCACGCTCTCCGGGCCGGCGTGACGGTACTTCCGGGAGAGTCCCTTCTGGGCGACCGGTACAAACCGATTGGTTTTTTCATCCGCCAGGAACAGGGCGGCCGCCTTGCCGTCCATGGTCTCCACGGCGCTCCGGACGATCAGGTCGAGAAGCTTGTCCCTCTCCATGGTGGTTCCCAGGGCGCGGCTGACCGTCTTGATCGTCTGGAAATAATCCTTCCCTTCCTTTTTCTTCGCAGGCATCGTCTCTACCTCGCTTCCATGGATTCGCGGCCCGTCGCCCGGTCCGCCGGCGCACGGCCGCCCCGGGTCGGCGGCTTCGCCGGTTTGGTCCTGGATTTCCCTTTCCCTTTCCCCTTCCCCTTCGCTTCTTTCCCCGCCGATGCAGTCTTCACGACCAGCAC
Organism: uncultured Syntrophaceae bacterium; assembly: GCA_964641935.1. Lineage (GTDB taxonomy): Bacteria > Desulfobacterota > Syntrophia > Syntrophales > PHBD01 > PHBD01. The sequence continues at coordinate 2,033 of CAZXMK010000008.1, read as the reverse complement.
GCCCGTCCGCTTAGCGGATTTATCAGCCGACGCGGGAGCGCCGTCCCTCTCCTTGAGCCACCGGACGATCTTCGGGGCGAACTCCCGCTGGGTCTTGGAGCTGACGTAGATCCCGATGTGCCCCGTGTCCAGGCAGATGTCCTCCGTGTCTTTGCTTCCCACCGCCTTGGTCAGCTGGTCGCAGGCCTCCGGGGGAACCAGGTGGTCGTACAGGCCGTAGAAATTGAGGAGCGGCATGGTGATCCGCTTCAGGTCCACCCGCTTCCCGCCCACCATCATTTTGTTCTGGATGAGGAGGTTCCCGTGATAGAGATCCTTGACGAACTGCCGGAAGGTCTCCCCGGGGACGTCGGGGCTGTCGAAGATCCACTTCTCCATGCGGACGAAGTTCTCCACAAAGGCCTTGTTGTCCATGTTCTCGAAGAAGCCGATGTACTTGTCGATCATCAGCCGGGCCGGGTTGAGGAGCAGGAATCCCAGGTTCATGATGTCGCCGGGCAGGTTTGCAAACGTGTCCACCAGCCGGTCCACGTCGATGGCCCGCATCCAGATGTGCAGGAGCCCCTTGGTGGTGTCGAAGCTGGACGGGGTGACGGTGGTGACGAGGTTCCGGATCTTTTCGGGATGCAGGGACGAGTAGATGACACAGAACGTGCCGCCCATGCAGATTCCCATGAGGTTGATCTTCTCCGCCCCGGTCCGCTCCCGGATGAAGTCCACGGCCCCGTCGATGTAGCCGTTCACGTGATCGTCGATGGTCAGATACCGGTCCTTGCGCGTCGCGTAGCCCCAGTCCAGCATGTAGAGATCCAGCCCGCTGTTCATGAAGCTCTTGACGACGCTCCGGTCGGGCTGGAGGTCCAGCATGGTCTCCCGGTTTATGAGGGCGTACACCACCAGGAGCGGGGTCTTCAGGGACTTCTCGATGTCCGTCCGGTAATGCTTGAGCTTGACCCGGTCCTCCTGCCAGACCACGTCGTAGGGCGTGGTGGCCAGGTCGGTATGGAGCGGGCTCAGGAGGACTTCCGACGCCTTGGTCACGCGCTCCTGCGCCTTTTCGGCGTCTTCCGCCAGGCTGGACAGGATCAGGTCCAGGGAGATCTTCGGCTGTTCCATCGTTCCCTCCTATCCGGCGGCGGGGGCGGTTCCTTTTTCGAGGGCCTTCACCCTTCGTTCCAGGTCGCGGACACGCCGCTTGAAGACATGCAGGTCCTTGATCAGTTCATCCATCTCCCGGTTCGTGGGCACCGGCAGGAACTGGAGTACGTCCTGCAGGACCAGGTTCTTCGATATGATGAAGGAGTCCAGCTGTCCGAGCACGTTGCGCAGGGCCTCCAGGTACTCGGGCGACTGGAACAGCGTCATGTAGTGTCCCTCGAGGATCCGGAGCCAGAGCTGATAGTAGTCCCGGGACTTCTCGGGAATCTTCCCCTCGCTCTGGAGCGCCTCCAGCTTCTCCTGGAAGACCTTGGCGGTTTTCTCCACCGGCACGGAGAGGACGTAAAGGAACTCCGACAGGGCCGCCTGGAAGAGGTTCATCTGGTCCAGGCACTCGTTGAACCGCTCCTGGTAGTAGCGGGTCAGCCCCAGCTGGGGAATCCTGTAAAACTGCCGTACCTCCTCCTCATAAATTTCCTTCCAGGCGTTGATCAGGTTCTGGTCGATGGCTTCAAACTGGTAGGCCTCGGTCTTCTGCCCGATCTTGCCGGCCTTCTCCACCATCCGCTCCTGGGCCTTCATGACGGCCAGCCAGCCGGCCTGGGCCAGCTTCATGTAAAAATCAGGCAGGGTTCCCAGCCCCTTGACGGCGGCATCGGCGGTGGTCGGATCGCTTGCTGCATTCGAGAGAGACTGCCACATCCGGAAGGCCGTCTCCCAGTTCTCCTGCATGCGCCCCCGGCCCGCCCCCGCTTCCGTCTTTCCCGGCGGCCGGTCCTCCGGATCCCGGGCTTCCCGGGTCTGAGCCGCCGCCCGCATCCAGTTCGTCCAGAGCTCCTGGGACTGCTTGATCCAGTCGGCCAGCGGAGACTCCG
>CAZXMK010000007.1:21402-27254 GCA_964641935.1 uncultured Syntrophaceae bacterium | reverse complement strand
TCCGGTGCGAAAGGATCATTGCCGGCAGTTCGTGCTGGGCCGCCAGGTTCGTCAGGACGTCGACGTCGGTCGAGTATCCCTCCTTCGTCTTGCGGCCCCTGGGAAGCTTCAGCTTCTCGAAGAGGATCTGCTGGAGCTGCTTCGGCGAATTGATGTTGAACCGCTCCCCGGCCAGGTTGTGAATCCGTTCCTCCGAAGTCGCCAGGAGCCCGCCCATCTCCCGGGAGATCTCCTTCAGAAGCTCCACGTCAACGAGGACCCCCTTCCGCTCGATCGCCGCCAGGACCTCCACCAGGGGCATCTCCACCTGGTGGAAGAGATCGCCGAAGCCGCCTTTCCGGATCTTTTCGAGAAGGACCGGAACCAGGCTCGCAACACCATCGGTCCGCCGGCAGGCATAGGACAGGCGGGCCTCCTCGGGCAGATAGCGGAAGGGAACGGCCTTGGCGCCGCTGCCCACCACTTCCCGGGCGGCCGGGACATGGCGGCCCAGGTGCTCCGTGACGACCTCCGGCAGGTCGGCGGACGGCCGCGCCGGATTCAGGAGGTAAGAGGCGATCATCGTGTCGCAGCCGAGGCCCGTCATCCGGATTCCGCGGTTGGCCATCAGGATCATCGCCTCCTTCAGGTCGTGGCCGTTCTTGGCCTTCTTAACGTCCGCCAGGAGGGGTGACAGGATGGCGAGGACCTTTTCGGTTCCCCCGTCCGGCGACAGGGGCAGGTAGCGCACGTCCCCGGGGGCGGCGGAGATCGTGATCCCCACCAGGTCCGCCTTCATGGGATCGTCGCCGTCCACGAGCGCGCCGACGATGAAGGAGTCCACCCGCGACAGGCGGTCCGCGAGGGCCTTCATCTCCTCTTCTGTCCAGACGAGCCGGTACTCCCCCTCCACGGACTGCTCCTGGAATTTCAGTTGCTGGAGAAGCGACGAGAACTCAAATTCCCGGAACAGGTCCTTGAGGACCCCGGCATTCGGTCCAGTCCAACGAGCGGCCTCCAGGTCGAAGGGAACGTCAGCGTCGGTGCGGATGACCGCCAGGTCGCGGCTCAGGCGGGCCTGATCGGCGTGCTCCGCCAGGGCGGCCTTCGCCCGGGCGTTGTGCACCTTTTGAAGGTTCCCGAGAACTCCCTCGACGGATCCGAACTCCTCGATGAGCCGCTGGGCGCCCTTCTGGCCGATACCGGGCACCCCGGGGATGTTGTCCGAGGCGTCCCCCATCAGGCCCAGAACCTCCGGAACCTGCTCCGGTTCCACACCGAAGCGCTCCCGGACGGCCTTGCGGTCGTAAGTCTTGTCGTTCATCGTGTCCACAAGGGTCACGTCGTCCGTCACGAGTTGCATCAGGTCCTTGTCGCCGGAGACCAGGACGACATTCATGCCGAGCGACGCATGGCGCCGGGCCAGGGTGCCCAGGATGTCGTCCGCCTCGATTCCCTCCTGCTCCAGCACGGGGATGGAAAATCCGCGCACGATCTCCTTCACGAAGGGAATCTGCGGCAGAAGCGCCTCCGGGACGGCGCGGCGGGTGGCCTTGTAGCCGTCGAAGGCCTTGTGCCGGAAGGTGGGGCCTTTGACGTCGAAGGCCACGGCTATGTACTTCACGTCGTTCTCCCGGATTAGCTTCAGGAGCATGTTTGTGAAGCCGTACAGTGCGTTGGTGGGAAATCCCTTGGAATTGGAGAGGTCGCGGATGGCGTAGAAGGCCCGGAACAGGTAGTTGCTTCCGTCCACCAGGTAGAGGGTGGATTTCGTTTCCCCGTTCGTCATGGCCGGCCCCGGAAGGACGGATCCTGGATCGTCCCGATCGGCCTCAATTGGCCGATCCTCCGAAATGCTCGATGGTGAATTCTTCAACGACGATCCCGGGAGACTGGCCTTCCCGGAGCCGGGCGATGACCTCCAGCACCGACTCCCGGTTCCAGTCCGTCTTGCCGCGGACCGCACAGGCCAGGAGAACCGCCAGGAAGAGCTCCGGGCGCACGCCGAAGGTCCGGCAGATCTCCTCGCAGGCATTCCGAAACCGTCCCTGATCGAAAGACCGTTCCTGCATCGTCATCTGTATACCTCCCGACGGTCCCTGAAACATCGTACGCCGCCACGGAAGGCGGTTCCTTCGAGGTCAATCAAAGCCCCACGGATTCAACGTTCCAAGCCGTTCGTTTCACGTGAAACAGGCGGGATCATCCCGTTCGCCGCCCGTAATCATCGGCCAGGCGCTCGATGTCGTCCTCACCGAAATAGTCCCCCGTCTGCACCTCTACATAGACTAGGTCGCCGGTGCCGGTGTTGTGGATCCGGTGGAGGGCTCCCCGGGGAATATCCAAAGCCGCCCCCGCCTTCACGGGAATCTCGCGGTCATCAAGGGTCACTGCCCCCTCCCCCTGCACGACAAACCAGTGCTCGGCCCGCCTTCGGTGGCGCTGGAGGCTCAGACGGCCGCCCGGACGGACGAGAATCCGCTTCACCTTGGCCTCGTTGCCGTCGTAGAGGACCTCGAAGAAACCCCAGGGGCGACGGCTGTCCGTATCGCTGTTCACGGTCGTTTTTCTCCTGTGCCCTCGATTCTGAGCGTATCGGAAAAACGCATCCCTTTCAAGGTGAAGAAAGCCGTTCCCGGAAAGGTCAAGAGACGGGGAGGCTGAAGCGACTGGGCCGCCCGCCGTGCGCCTCGTCACATCCGCCCGGGACGCCGCTTTCAGGCGCCTCCCTTCCGGAACTCCATGAAGTACCGGTAAAATGCGGCGATCACGAGGGAGTGACGGATCCCGCCGTCCCGGATCATCCCCGGAATATCCGCCAGCGGCCGGAGAACGACCTCGATGTCCTCCTTGTCGTCCTGTTCCTGCGCGCCCGCCGGGACCACATTTTCCGCCAGAAAGGTATAGCAGCGGTTGTTCTGGATGGCCGGGTTGGGAACGACATAGCCCAGGGAGGTCAGCCGCTCCTCCCGCCAGCCCGTTTCCTCCCGGAGTTCCCTCCGTGCCGCCCCTTCCGGCGTGTCGCCCTCTTCCACGACGCCGCCGGGGATCTCCAGGGTCACTTCCCGGGTGCCGTGTCGGTATTGTCGGACCAGGACCACCTCCTGCTCCGTTGTAAGCGGAATGACGTTCACCCAGGTCGGGGATTCAAGGATGAAGAAATCATGATCCTTGCCCGTACGGGGAGAGCGGGCCCGGTCGGTCCGTAGGCGGAAAACCCGGAAGGTACGGTCGTAGCGGGTGGAAAGGACGTCCCATGCTTTCGGCATCATGGGGCCTTCCTACTCCAGGAGAACCGGAAAAACAACGGTTGATTTTATCCCGCAGGCCATTATATTCACCCTGTTGCCTGAAGCATTCCACAGGCCCGCTATCGGGAGGAAACTGCATGCCCTACATCAGAATCCGCTTCGGAAAAGAATCCCGCCAGATCATGCCGGCCCACATTCCGAAGGATGCCCTGCATTTTTTTCAGTCCGAGCGGGAAGAGGGGCTTCGCGTCTGGCAGCCTCACATGGACATGTATGAAACCGTCGGTGAAATCGTGCTCCTGGTGGAAATCGCCGGCGTCCGCCGGGAAGACCTGCAGCTGGAGGTCTCCTCGGATACTGTTACCATCTCGGGACGGCGCTCCGAACCTTCCATGGAAGGCAGCGCCCGCTTCCGGCTCGCGGAAATCCCCTTCGGTCCCTTCGAACGCCGGCTTTCCCTTCCGGCCCCGGTGGATGCGGACCATGTCCATGCCACCTTTTCCAACGGCCTCCTGGTCATCCGGATGCTCAAAAGGCCGCTGGATCGGGTCCATCGCGTGCGCATCAAAAACCAGGCTTGAAATCCATCCCTTGATCTCTGCCCTTTCATGCTTACTCTAAGGGGGCGTGTGGAACGACCCGAATGGAGGTAATCATGGAGGAATTGAAAGTTCCCGAAGAAACAAAGGTTGAAGCCGGTGCGGTTCAGGTGCCCGGCGTTATTCCCATCATGCCGCTTTTCAACGTGGCCGTGTATCCCCGGATGATGTTTCCGATGGAAGTCTCCGGCGAGCAGGCGATCCAGCTCGTCGACGAGGCCATGTCTTCGGACCGCGTCATGGGACTGCTCCTGGCGAAGACATCTCCCCAGGAAGCAAAGCTCGAACGCAGCCATTTCTACGATATCGGAACCAGCGCCGTCATTCTGAAGATGGCCAAAATCGGCGACAACAAGGCCCAGCTCCTCGTGCAGGGAATCAGCCGTTTCCGGGTGATCGATTTCATCGAGGGGAAGCCCTACATCCGCGCCCGGGTGGAAACCCTGGAGGACCGGGGAGGAATGGACCTCGAGGTGGAGGCCCTGATGGCCAACCTCGTCAGCCTTTTCGACCGCATCGTCAAGCTGTCTCCCTTTCTGCCCCAGGAATTCGGGGCCATGGCGAAGAACATCAGCGAGCCGGGCATCCTGGCGGACATCATCGCTTCGGTCATCAACGTTACCATGGAGGAGAAGCAGAAAATCCTGGAGGCCCTCGACGTCAAGGAACGACTCCGGGAGGTGACCCGACTGGTGAACCACCAGGTGGAGATCCTGGAGCTGGGCAGCAAGATCCAGTCCCAGGTAAAGAACGACATCGACAAGAGCCAGCGGGAGTACTACCTGCGCCAGCAGTTGGCGGCCATCCGCAAAGAGTTGGGGGAGGAAGAGGAATCCAAGGTCGAGATCGAGGAGTACCGGGCCAAGATCGAGGAAAAGAACCTGCCGGAGGAGGCGAAAAAGGAAGCCCTCCGGGAGTTGGACCGGTTGTCCCGGATGCACCCGTCCTCGGCGGAGTTCACCGTCTCCTCGACGTACCTGGACTGGATCACGGCCCTGCCCTGGCACAATAGCACGGAGGACAACCTGGACATCCGCAAGGCCCGGAAGGTCCTTGACGATGACCACTACGGCCTGGAAAAACCGAAGAAGCGCATCCTGGAGTACCTGGCGGTCCGGAGGCTCAAACCCGACTCCAAGGGGCCCATCCTCTGCTTCGCCGGCCCCCCGGGCACAGGCAAGACCTCGCTGGGAACGTCCATCGCCCGCGCCCTGGGCCGGAAGTTCTACCGCCTGTCCCTCGGCGGCGTGCGGGACGAGGCGGAGATCCGCGGGCATCGTCGGACCTATGTCGGCGCCCTGCCGGGCCGCATCATCCAGGGCATCCGGCGTGCCGAGTCGAACAACCCCGTCTTCATGCTCGACGAAATCGACAAGTTGGGCAGCGACTTCCGGGGCGATCCCTCCTCGGCCCTCCTTGAGGTGCTCGACCCGGCCCAGAACAACACGTTCGCGGATCACTACCTGGACGTGCCCTTCGACCTGTCGAAGGTGATGTTCATCACCACGGCCAACATCCTCGAGACGATCCCGCCGGCCCTGCGGGACCGGCTGGAGATCATCGAGCTGCCGGGCTACACGGAGGAGGAGAAGGTCCACATCGCCCTGCGCTACCTGATTCCCCGGCAGATCCGGGAAAACGGCCTCACGCCCGATCAGATCCGGATTTCCCGCGGGGCCATCCGGCGTATCATCTGCGGGTACACCCGGGAGGCGGGCGTCCGGAACCTGGAGCGGGAGATCGCCAACATCTGCCGCGGCGTGGCCAGCCGCATCGCCGAGGGAGAGATCCAGAAGGCCTCCATCCGCACCGGGGACCTCCACCGGTACCTGGGACCTGTCCGGATCTTCTCGGAAATGCACGCCCGCGTCTCCAAGCCCGGCGTCGCCATGGGCCTGGCCTGGACCCCCGCCGGCGGCGACCTCCTGTTCATCGAGGCCACCTCCATGAAGGGGAAAAAGGGCCTCACCCTGACGGGCCAGCTGGGAGACGTCATGAAGGAATCGGCCTCGGCGGCCCTGAG
>CAZXMK010000007.1:0-21302 GCA_964641935.1 uncultured Syntrophaceae bacterium | reverse complement strand
GAAACCTTCGAGGAAGTGGGCATTCTCCTGGCCCGCCGTCCCGACGGCGGCCTCTTCTCCCCGTCCCTCGACGGGGAAGCGGAACGACTGCGCGCCTTCCGGAGACGCCTGATCGGGGGCGACATCGCCTTCGCGGACATCCTCGAACAGGAAAGGCTGACGCTGGCCTGCGACCGGCTCCACTATTTTTCCCACTGGATCACCCCGGAGTTTCTTCCTCTGCGCTACGACGTCCGCTTTTTCCTGGCGGAGGCCCCGGGACACCAGGAGGCCCTGCACGACGGAATCGAGCTCACGGACCACGTCTGGCGCACCCCCGGGGACATCCTGGAAGACTCGCGGCGGGGACGGTTCAACATGGTTCTCCCCACCCTTCTGACCATCGAGGAGCTGTGCGGTTTCCGGACCCTGGAAGAGGCGATCCGGTCCACCCGGAACCGGGTCGTCGAAGGCATCCTGACCCGGATGATCGAGGAAGACGGCATCATCGTCGAGTACACGCCGGACGGCCGGGCCTTCCGAAACCTTCCACCGTCTGTCTGAACGCGTTCATCCCTCATCCACCCTGACTCCACAGTTCGTATTTACAGAACCGATTCGCCTGTGTTATGGGTCGAACCGCGTTCACCCCGTGAACGACGTTTATCGGATCGCAGAGGTGTTTCATGAAGATTATTGCAGGGATCCAGAAGGCTCTCCAGGAGGGAAGGTCCGCATTGACGGAGGCGGAATCCAAAACGCTGCTCCGGCAATACGGGATCCCCGTCGTGGAGGAAGCCGCCTGCAAAACACCCGGGGAGGCCATCGAGGAGGCTCGCCGCCTGGGATATCCCGTGGTTCTGAAGGGTCTGGGCGCGCGACTGTCCCACAAGACGGAGCGCGGGCTGGTCAAGCTTCACCTGGCATCGGACGAAGAGGTTCGACGGGCAGCCGGTGAAATCGAACAGGCAGCCGGCTCCGACCTGGAAGGATACCTGGTCCAGCCGATGGTGGCGGGCCGCCGGGAATTCGTGGCCGGCCTTTTCTGCGATCCCCTGTTCGGCCCCGTGGTCATGTTCGGCCTCGGCGGCGTTTTCACCGAGGCCCTGCGCGACGTGGTCTTCCGCGTGCCGCCCTTTGACGAAGCGGAGGCCGCCCGGATGGTGGATGAAATCCGTTCCGCCGTCCTGCTGGGTCCTTTCCGCGGGGACCGGCAGGCCCACCGGGAAGATATCATCCGGACCCTGACGGGCCTGTCGCGCCTGGCGGAAGAATGCCCGGACGTGACGGAAGTGGACATCAACCCCCTGCTGATCGGACCGGACGGCCTCGTCACCGCCGTCGACGCCCTGGTTGTGCTGGGCAGGAGGGCCGCCCCCCCGGCGGCGGCGGAACCCGTCGATCCCAAGGACCTGGCCGGATTCTTCTACCCCCGGTCCATCGCGTTCATCGGCGCATCCGGAATTATCGGGAAATGGGGCCACATGCTGTTCACCAACGTGGCTGCCGGTGGATTCAAAGGGGAGTTTCACCTGGTGAACGCGAAAGGCGGCGTCATCGCCGGAAGGCCCGTCTTCAAATCGGTCGCGGATATCCCCGGACCGGTGGACCTGGCGGTCGTCACCGTCCCGGCGGCCGGAGTGTCCGCCGTCATCCCCGAGATCGCCGCCAAGGGAATCCGTCGTGTCGTGCTCATCAGCTCGGGTTTCAGCGAGACAGGCGACAAGGGGCGGCAACTCGAGCGGGAGCTCATCGCCCAGGCGCGGGAGCTCGGCATCCTGATCCTGGGCCCCAACACCATGGGCCTGTGCAATCCGCACCACCTTTTTTACTGCATGGGGATGCACGTCCGGCCCGGGGCGGGAGAAATGTCCCTGGTGGCCCAGTCGGGAAACCTGGGAACGCAGCTTCTGGCATACGCGAAATCGCAGGGAATCGGAATCCGGGCCTTCTGCGGCTCCGGCAACGAGGGCATGATTACCATCGAGGATTTCCTCGACGCCTTCGAAAAGGACGATCCGACCCGCACGGTGGTTCTGTACCTGGAGAGCATCAAGAACGGAGCACGGTTTGTCGAGACGGCGCGGCGGGTGGGCCGCAGGAAGCCGGTGGTGGTTCTCAAGGGCGGACGGACCGATGCCGGGAACCGGGCCGCGGCCAGCCACACCGGCGCCCTGGCTTCCAATATCGCCGTCTTCCAGGCCGCCTGCCGCCAGGCAGGCATGATCGCGGCCGACCATCCCACGGATCTTCTGGATCTGTCCGCGGCATTCTCCGCCCTCCCCCTGCCGAAGGGCAACCGGATCGGCATCGTCACCCTGGGCGGAGGATGGGGCGTCGTGGCAACGGACCTCTGCGTCGAGAACGGGCTGGCCATCCCCAACCTCTCGGATGAGATCATCGCGGGCATCGACAAGATCCTGCCCCCCTACTGGAGCCACACCAACCCCATCGACCTGGTGGCCGAGTTCGACCCCCTGATTCCCCAGCGAATCACCGAGGAGCTCCTGAAATGGGAGGAGTGCGACGCCGTTCTGCACCTGGGCATGCTGGGGCGGGTGAGCTTCTTCCGGACGGTTGCCGATTCGGCCATCCGGACGGACCCCAATTACACGGAAGAAGGGCTGAAAGCCAGTCTCGACCTGGTGAGCCAGAATGAAAACGATTTCAACCGGTTCGCCGTCCGGATGATGGAGACCTACCGAAAACCCGTACTGGGCGTGGCCCTTCTGAACGCGGAAGACAGCCGGTCGATCGTGGAGGTGGAGGGAAGCCCCTACAAGGGCGTCGCCTTCCAGACACCGGAGCGGGCCGTCAGGGTCCTGGCGAAGATGTGCGCCTATTCGCGCTGGCTCTCCCACGAGAAGAGCCGCGTCGTGGAGATGTGAAATCATGAGAGCTTCCCCTGTCTCCCCTCCGTACCGGGAATCCCTGGCGAAAGAGAGGGCCATTCCGTGAGCCGCATCCTTCTGATCCGCCACGGCCAGGCATCCTTCGGCAAGGAGCGTTATGACCGCCTTTCCCGGATGGGCTGGCGACAGGCGCGGATCCTGGCGGCGCACCTCTTCCAGGCGGGCCAAACGTTCGACTCCGTCTGCGCGGGGGAACTCGAGCGCCAGCAGGACACCGCCCAGGCCGTACTGGCCCACTACGATGGCCGGGAGCATCCCCTTCCCCCCCTGGAGACGGTCCCCGAGTTCAATGAATATCCTTCCCGATCGATCTTCCTGCACTATTTCCCGCTGGCCATCCGCGACAATCCCTCCCTGGAGAAAAATCTGGAACGGCTTTACAAGGACCGCAAGGCCTTCCAGCGGATTTTTGAAGCGGTCGTCCGCCGCTGGATCGACGATCCGGCACCTCCGGCGGAGATCATGGGCTGGGACGATTTCCGAGCCACCGTCGCCTCGGGCATTCAAAAGATCCTGCAGCGGAACGGCCGGGGCAGCCGGATCGCCGTTTTCACCTCCGGGGGGGCCATCTCCGCAGCCGTCCAGACGGCCCTGGGCCTCTCCACGGAAGAGACGTTCCGTCTGGCCTGGATGATCCGCAACGCCTCCGTCACGGAGTTTCTCCACGACGGAGACCGTCTTTCCCTGCTGTCCTTCAACGGGACGGCCCACCTCGAACTGGAGGGGGATCCGTCCGTCATCACATACCGGTAATCCCCGGTAGAGGAGGTGTCCCATGGATTTTGCCGTATCCGAGAAAATGCAGGCCATCACGGGGATGATGGACGACTTCGTCCGCAAGGAGCTGTTTCCCCTCGAACCGGAATTCCTGACGACGGAATTCCGGGACCTCCTCCCCGTCCTGGAGGAAAAGCGCCACATGGTCCGGCAGATGGAGCTGTGGGCGCCGAACCACCCACCCGAGTACGGCGGCATGGGGCTCGACCTGATGGATCATGCCCTCGTCTCGGAGGTCCTGGGCCAGTCCCCCATCGGCCACTACGTTTTCGGCTGCCACGCCCCGGACGCGGGAAACATCGAGATCCTGCACAAATACGGGACGGAGAAGCAGAAAATCCAGTACCTGAAGCCCCTGGTGGAGGGCAAGATCCGAAGTTGCTTCTCCATGACGGAGGTGGACCTCCCGGGATCGAACCCGGTCCTGATGGACACGACGGCGCTCACCGACGGGGACGACTACGTCATCAACGGCCAGAAATGGTATTCCACGGCCGCCGACGGGGCGGCCTTCGCCATCGTCATGGCCGTCACGAATCCCGACGCCGCCCCGCACATGCGGGCCAGCATGATCATCGTCCCCACGGACAACCCCGGCTTCAACCTGGTCCGGAACATCCCCGTGATGGGGCATACGGGAAGCGATTTCGCGAGCCACGCCGAGATCCTCTACCAGTCCTGCCGGGTCCCCCGGGAAAACCTGCTGGGGCCGGAGGGATGGGGCTTCGTCATTGCCCAGGAGCGGCTCGGGCCGGGCCGGATCCACCACTGCATGCGGTGGCTCGGCATCTGCAAGCGCGTCTTCGACCTGATGTGCCGGCGGGCCGCCTCGCGGGTCATCACGGCCGACGGCAACACCCTGGCATCGCGCCAGATCGTGCAGGCCTGGATCGCCGAATCCGCCGCCGAGATACAGGCCGCCCGCCTCATGACGCTCCACTCCGCCTGGAAGATCGAGAACCTGGGCGTCAAGGAGGCCCGGGAGGACATCTCCCTCATCAAGTTCTACGTCGCCGGCGTCCTCCAGAAGGTGGTGGACCGGGCGCTGCAGGTGCACGGCGGCATGGGCATGACCGACGACACGATCATCGCCTATTTCTACCGGCACGAGCGGGCAGCCCGGATCTACGACGGGGCGGACGAGGTGCACAAGGTCACCGTGGCCCGGCGGATCATCAAACAGAAAGCGACAGGCAAGGCCTGAACGGACAGGGATAACACCATGGACTACATCGATCGAACCAAGGCGATCCGCCCGGGAGAGGAACTGGATCTCACCTGCCTTGAGCCGTACCTGAAAAGCGTCATCCCCGGCCTGGACGGGACGATGGAGGTGGAGCAGTTTCCCGGCGGATATTCCAACCTGACCTACCTGATCCGCTGCGGCGGCCGGGAAATGGTCCTCCGCCGGCCGCCCTTCGGGAAGAAAGCGAAGACGGCCCACGACATGGGCCGGGAATTCCGGGTGCTCAAGGCGCTGCGGCCCGTGTTTCCCTGCTGCCCCGAGCCCCTGGCCTACACGGAGGATGAATCGATCCTCGGGTGCCCCTTTTTCGTGATGGAGAGGATCCGCGGCATCATCCTCCGGCGCGAGCTCCCGAAAGGGCTGTCCTTCAGCCCGGAGGAAGCCCGGAAACTGAGCGAAAATCTACTGGACGTCCTGGTCGACCTGCACGGCGTGGATGTGGAAAAGGCAGGTCTCGGCGACTTCGGGAAGCCCGAAGGGTACGTCCGGCGGCAGGTGGAAGGGTGGAGCGGGCGCTACCGGAACGCCCGGACACCCGACGCCCCGGACTTCGAGGCGGTCATGGCCTGGCTCGCGGACAAGCAGCCGCCCGAGTCGGACCGCGTGTCGCTGATTCACAACGACTACCGCTTCGACAACGTGGTCCTTCATCCGGACGATCCCTTCCGGGTCATCGGGATCCTGGACTGGGAGATGGCAACCATCGGCGACCCCCTGATGGACCTGGGAGGCGCCCTGGCCTACTGGGTGGAAAAAGACGATCCGCCGGACCGCCAGGTTCTCCTCTTCGGTCCGACCAACCTGGAAGGCTCCCTCACACGCGAAGGGGTGATCGAATACTACCTGCGGAAAATGGGCATGACGACGAAGGCGATGGACTTCTACCAGACCTTCGGCCTCTTCCGGCTGGCCGTCATCGCCCAGCAGATCTACTACCGGTTCTACCACGGCCAGACGAAGGACCAGCGGTTCCAGATGATGATCGTGGCCGTCCGGGTCCTGGAGAAGGAGTCCCTGAAACTGATCGGGGCGTCGTCCCTGTAGAGCCGGGACGGCTGGATTGGACCGGCCGGAACAGGAATCGCCATGTCGGGGCCATGGTGATTGGCAGGAAGGGTTTGCAACCGCGACTGTCCCGGCGCGGGTCAATGCCCTTCCAGAAGCAGATTTTTCCAGCCCCAACGCCGGTCGTCCCGATCCTGCTCTTCGCGGATGCTCCGCTCCATGTTCCGCTTCAGGTCTTCAAATCCCGGGCCGTCGAGATCCTTCGGGACGTCCATGGGCTCACCCCACCGGACGACGATCCGGCTGAAGGGCTTCGGGATGAGCATCCGGTCCCAGCTTCCGAGAGTCCAGGCCCGGCTGAAAGAGATATACACCGGAACGACGGGGGCTCCAGAGAGCTGGGACATGCGGATCAGGCCCGCCTTGATGACCCCCCGGGGACCCGTGGGGCCGTCGGAGGCATGGACGGCAAAGGGGTTATCCCGCAGGTCCTCGACCATGGCGGACAGGGCTTCGCGGCCGCCGCGGGTGCTGGATCCCCGGATAGGCCGGAAATTCAGGCGCTCCACGAGCCGGGCGATAAGATCCCCGTCCCGGCTGGCGCTGACGATGGCCGAGGGTTTGAACTCCCGGAATCGGGAGGCATATCCGACAACGCCGAGCACCCTCTGGTGCCAGAGCGCGGCAATGGCCTTGCCGCCCCCCCGCAGATGGGACAGCATCCGTTCTTCTCCAGTCACCTCAAGCCTTACCAGCAACAGGTAACCGCGGATCAGGTTGTGCGCCAGGGGGATGATGAGGCCGGATTCAACCACCGTTTTGCCAAGCCACTTCAAAAACTTTTTCTTCACGACGTTCCCCGTAAATAAACCGGATTTGAATAGATCCAGGGCCGCCGGCGTCCCCAGGCCCGGCGATCCACTTCCACCCTGTACACACCCGGCCCCGGGGCCGGCAGGGAAAGCGACCGGCCCAGTTCCTCCCGGATTGTGTGCCCGTCCCGAAGCAGGCGGATCCATGCTTCGCCGGGGACCTGAACGTGGAGTCCGCATTTTTCAGCCGACCGGAAAGGGACCTCACCTCCCATGACGACGATTCCTCCCGTCCACTCTGCATAAAAGCGAAACCCGATGGAGGACTCAAGCCAGTCGTTCGCCACGAACGAACGGCCCTGCGCCAGCGCCTCCAGGACGGCATCCGCCGCCGGTCCCGGCTCCCCGGACAGGGGCTCCTCCGTGAGAATGTGGGTCCTCAGGATCGGCAGGACCCGGGAAAACGGAAAAACCGGCAGCGTGATGCCGAACCACTGCTTTTTCGTTTCGTGGTTGTCGCACTCGCCGATCCCCGGAACCCGGCGCTCCCGTCCCAGGGCGTCCCAACGGGCCAGCGTTTCCCGTTCGGGTCCCCGGAGGAACAGGGCCGGCATCAGGTAGCTCGCAAATGCACGGAACCGTCCCGTCAGGGACTGCTGCCAGTCGGTCATGAAATCCCAGATTCCGATCCCGTTGAAACCGCTGACGTTCCAGTCCGTCCAGGGATAATGTTTCACGTGAAACGCCGGAGCGCCCCGGTGGTCCGGATGGGCGATGAAGCCGATGCCTCCCTCTTCACGGACCCGGTCGATGTAGCACTGCGGATCCGCCCCTTCCGTGTCGTCGGGAATGTCGATGGTCCCGCAGGGACCGAAGGCCAGGTAATGGTTGAAGCGGGGCGATATCTCCTGGCCCACGAGGACCAGGACGCCGTCGTGCCATCCCTCCCAGCCCCGCTCCCGGGCGGTGACGCAGGCGTGGTCCGTCAGGGCCAGAAAATGAACGCCCGACATCCGGGCCGCCCGGATCATCTCGGAAACCGGCGTCCGCCCGTCGAAGGAATACTCCGAGTGGAGGTGAATCACCCCCGTGTACTCATGCACGGCCCGTTTCCCCCTTTCGGGCGCTGCGGCGCGGGCCGAGGCCGTCGACGGGACAGCCTTCGCATTGGGGCCGGGCCTTCCGACAGTAGATTTTCCCCGTCTGGACGAAGAGCGCATGGTACTGCTTTAAGAGGGGCACATCCTCCGGGAGGCCGTTGACGACGGCGGCCCGGACGGCTCCGTAGGATTCCGGTCCGTCGATCCATTCGTGCCTGCCCAGGATCCGCCTCGTATAGGCGTCGACGACGAACACCGGCCGGTTCCCGGCGTAGAGGAGGATGCTGTCCGCCGTCTCCTCCCCGATCCCGTTGACCGACAGCAATTCCTCTCTCAAAACGCCTGTTTTTTCCCGGAACATCCGCTCCAGGCTCAGGCTGTAGCGGGACTGCAGGAAGAAAAGGAATGCCTTCAGGCGCTGCGCCTTGACGCGGAAATACCCGGCCGGACGGATCCGCTCCGCCAGATCGGCCTCATCCAGCCCGTAGAGCCCCTCCGGTGTCAGACAGCCTGTCTTCTTGAGGTTCCCGATTGCCTTTTCCACGTTCGTCCAGACAGTATTCTGCGTCAGGATGGCCCCGACGGCGACCTCGAAGGGGGTCTCCCCCGGCCACCATCCGAGGTCCCCGAAACGGGCATTCATCCGTGCATAGAGATCGAGGGTCGAGGGCTCATGCTTCATGGAACCGCCTTTTGCCGGCTTGGAGGGTCGGTGGGTCGCGTCCTCCCCCTCCGAATGCCCCGGGGGGGGAGACGCCGGGGGATGGCCGTGGAGACTTCCGGGAACCTATTTCCGGAGGGCCACGTAAAAGGTGGACCGGCCCCGCTTGATCAGGAGGAGCACGGTGTTCTTGTCGCTCTTCTTGGCAACTTCCCGCTGGTACTCCTTCACGGAAGTCACCCGCATCTTGTTCACCTGCAGGATGATGTCCTGGGGCTGCAGGCCGACTTCATCCGCCTGGCTTGCCTCTCGCACATCCGTTACTAGCACGCCGATGCGCGGGGCGACTCCCAGGTAGCGGGCCACCTGCGGGGTAATATCCTGAACGGTGATGCCGAAATTCTGCCTGTCGTCCCTGCTTCCGGCCCGCGCCATTTCCTTCGAATCGGTCCGTTCCTCCACGACGACCTGGAACATGCGCTCCACTCCTTCCCGCAGCACCTTTACGGAGATCCGGTCATTCACCCTGAACGAGGCGATCATAATCAGGAGATCATGGGTATCTTTGACCTTCTTGCCGTTGATCTCGGTAACCACATCTCCTGCCTGGATTCCCGCCTTATCGGCGGGATCTCCCCGGAACACCTCGGAAATCAGGGCTCCACTCCGGTCCTTGAGCTTCATGTTCTTGGCCAGTTCCTCCGTCACGTCCTGCACGGAGATCCCCATCCAGCCCCGGGTCACCTTTCCTTTTGCCTTCAGGTCCGAAAGAATGGCCTTGGCCATCTCCATGGGGATGGCGAAACCGATTCCCTGCCCGTGGGCCACGATGGCCGTGTTGATGCCTACGACCTTCCCCTCCATGTTGAACAGGGGTCCGCCGCTGTTGCCCGGATTGATGGAGGCGTCGGTCTGGATGAAGTTGTCATAGGGTCCAGCCCCAATGACCCGTCCCTTGGCGCTGACGATGCCCGCCGTAACGGTCGCGTCCAGGCCGAAGGGGTTGCCGATGGCGACGACCCAGTCGCCGACGCGGATCTTCTCCGAGTCTCCCAGCTCCGCCACGGGCAGGCTGTCGGATGTCTTGATCCGGATCAGGGCGATGTCCGTCTTGGCATCCCGCCCGATGACCCGGGCCTCGAACTCCCGGCCGTCGGAGAGCTTCACGAGGATCTTGTCGGACTGCTCGATGACATGATTGTTGGTGAAGATGTACCCGTCGGAACTGATGATGAACCCCGATCCCAGGCTCCGCTGTTTGAACGTCCGCGGCGTGTCTCCGAAGAACCGGCGGAAGAAATCATCCCCGAAATATCGATCGGAGAGATCATCCTGTCCGAATGGGGTGCGGAACGCCCCCCTGCCGGATCGTACCGTCTTCGTCGTGCTGATGTTGACCACCGCCGGCTTCACCTTCTCCGCGAGGTCGGCGAAAGACCCCGGAGCCTTGACGCTGACGGCGTTGGCGGAGGGGATCTCCGTCCCTGACGGGACGAAGGACGACTTCAGGACCTCCACGAAAGAGACGATAAAAAAGGCGATGAGAAACGCCAGGAGAAACATGATGAACGTTCTCCGGCTGCTTCCTTCTTTGGCCATATGTCCTCCTCTGGCACCCTGCTATGAACTTCTGCCGCGGGAAAGGCGGCCCGCGTGATCCGGTCTTATAAACGGATGAGAACTTTTGTCAACAGGCTTCTCCGTTTCCGGTGATGGTCACCTGAAACCCGTCAGGCCGGCCCGTTCTCCCGCCGCACCGGGTTGGAGAGGATCCCGATCCGCTCGATGTCCACGGACACGGTGTCTCCGTCCTGAAGAAAGATCGGCGGTTTTCGGGTGAACCCGACGCCCTGGGGTGTCCCCGAGAGGATCACCGTTCCGGGTTCGAGGGTCATGGAAAGGCTCAGGTTGCTTACGATGGCTGCCACCGGAAAGATCATATCCCCCGTCGTGGCGTCCTGCAGGGCCCGCCCGTTGACCAGGCAGCGGATCCGCAGGTTTCCCGGGTCCTCCACCTCGTCCCGGGTCACGATCCACGGTCCCAGGGGGCAGAAGGTGTCGAAGCTTTTCCCCCGGGCCCACTGCCCCTTCTGTTTTTCGATCTGCCAGTCCCGGGCGCTGACGTCGTTGGCGCAGGTGTATCCGAAGACGTAATCCATCGCATCTTCCGGAGAGACGTTCTTGGCCCGTCGGCCGATGACCACCGCGAGTTCCGCCTCGTAATCCACGTGCTCCGCTCCGGCCCGGGGCAGGAGGATCGCCTCGCCGGGACCGATGAGGCTCGTCGTGGCCTTCAGAAAAAGGACCGGCTGCTCCGGGTAGGACATGGCGAACTCATCCCCGTGCTGGCGGTAGTTGATGCCCAGGGCCAGGATGTTCGGAGGCACCAGGGGACAGAAAAGCCGCCGGACGGGACGGCACTCATCGCCGACATCGAAGCCGCCGAAGAGATCCCCCTTCAGGACCCATGCCTCGTCCGCACGGTCGTCGCGGGCCATCCCCCAGGCAACCCGCCCTTCCGGATCGGCAAATCGTATGATCTTCATGGAACTCTCCTTTCGATCCATTTACCGGCATTCATACCGCCGGCAACGTGAATCTTCGAGCCGGAATCGGGCCCCTTTTCACCCGGACCGCCGTCACGGCACCCCCGTTCTTCCAGCGAATGTATGCACTCTTAACACGTTTGGGAACCACTGGAAAGGCCTCCAGATCCCCTTTGCCGGTCCGGCCCGCCTTGTGGTAGGATCACCCCTGCCATTTTCCAGCCCGGCGTCTTCCAGGCGGATCGGAAAGGGATTCATGTACGCAGCCATCGAACGGATCGGAGAATCGAGCATCCGGACGGCCAAGGCCCTCTACGAGACCCTGGCCTTCTCCAGCGTTGTCTTCTTCAAGCTCTTCGACCGGAAATCCTTCAACAGCGCCATGCGGATGGTCCTGGTCAACCAGATCTACTTCACCTCCGTCCAGATCCTGCCCCTTTTCATCGCCGTGTCCATTCTTTTTGGTTCCCCCATCGTGGGCATCACTCTTCAGATTCTCAAGCAATTCGGTCTTGCCGACCGGATGGGATCGGTCCTGATGGGTGTCGTCGTAACGGAGATCTCCCCTTTCATGACAGTCCTCCTGATCGCCCTGCGGTCCAGCTCCGCCATCAACGCCGAGATCGCCGTCATGAAAGTCAACCGGGAACTCAAGACCCTCGACATGTTCCGCATCGACGTCCTGGATTACCTCTTCCTGCCGCGCATCATCAACGGCATCCTCTCCGTCATATGCCTGAGCACCCTCTTTTCCATCCTGGCACTGGCCAGCGGAGCCTTTTTCAGCCGCTACATCCTGGACATGAGCTTCGACGATTACACGACCCTCCTGTTCCTGTCGGCGGATTTCTCGGATCTCTTCATCCTGCTCGTGAAATGCGTCTTCCTGGGCTTCTTCATCACACTGATTCCCATCCGCTTCGGCCTCCGGGCCACCCATGAGCTGACGAGCATACCCATTTCCGTCCTCAACGGGATGGTCAAGGTTTTCATTGCCATTGTGATTATCGAGGTGATATCATTACTGCTCAGATTTATTTAAGACTTTTCCCCCGGGAGGAGGTTCTGGAGACAGCGCTTGCCGCCATCGTCGCGGACTGCGGCAACGGGCTGGGGCTTGTGGCTGCGGACGTGCCGTTGATCTCCAACCTGGACGTCCTGGGAAACCTCGCCCTGATCAAGCAGTACCGCGAGGATCTCCCGAAACTCGAGGCCGAATCCCTTGTCTTGTCTTACCTCCAGCGATTCGATCTGGAGAGGATCGCCTACCGGCGGAATCCAGCCCTGACGGCGGAAGAGCGGTTCTGTGCCATGCTGGTCAGGGCCGTCCTGGTTCCTGAGGCGTGCGTCGTCATCGATCGTCCACTGAAGATCGTACCGGACCTGCAGGACAACCGCTTTTTCCGGGACATGCTGACAAAGGTTTCTGATTCCTGGTCATCCTGTGTGATCATAGACTATCCCTGGAACCGAGAACGTTATGAAGATATCCCGGTCGTTGACGACAAACCTTAAGGTCGGGCTGTTCCTGACGATCATGGCCTTGCTGGCGATCGTCTTCCTGTCCTATATGGCCCACAAGAAAGGAATTTTCGAACCCACCCACACGTTCACGCTGTCCTCGAAGACCGGTGAGGATCTGGCGGAGGGCATGCCCATCCATTTCGCCGGCTTTCGGATCGGCCGGATCGACGAACTGGAGCTGAACGACCAGGGCATGGTGATCATCAAAGTCAAGGTGCCCCGGCGGCACGTCAAGTGGATCCGGACCAACAGCATCTTCAGCCTCTATAAGCCCCTGATCGGCTCTCCCCGCCTCATCGTGTCCACGGAGAACATGGCCAGTCCGGTCCTGCCGGAGGACAAGGTCCTCGAACTGGTCGTCGTCAACGACATCAACGAGGCCATCAAGCAGCTCACTCCGATCATCGAGGAGGTCGGCCAGATCGTCTCCCACATCGAGACCATCACGGGGAATCTCGCCGATCCGAAGGGCAGCGTCAACATGATCCTCCGAAACGCCGAGCAGGTGACGGCCAACTTCACCGAAAAGAAGTCCATTGCGGAGATGGCCCTGGGCGACCCGGAATCGGTGAAGTCGCTTCACGAATCCGTGAAGAAGATCCGGGACATCCTGGTCAAGCTGGACGACATGGCCGGCAAGACCGATGTGGAGCTCTACGGAAAGGACGGGGTCCTCCCCCTGGTCCGCTCCATCCTGGCGGACGTCCTGGTCAAACTGCAGAAGCTGAACAAGGCCCTGGACAACATCACCAAGGTCACCTCCGACGCAGCGGCCTCGACGAAAGACCTGCACCTACTCCGAAACGACATCGACGCGACCATCCAGTCCATCGGCCGCACGGTGGAGGACCTGGACCGGATCGTTCCCCTCAAGAAGGAACGGGAGATCAAACTGCCATGACGCGACGCCTCACCTTCGTCCTCATGATCCTTGCCGTCACCATCCTGGCCGGCTGCGGCGGTGCCCGGGTGCCCGACTGGACGACCGATGGATACAACAACCTGGAGGCCTTCAAGGAACGATACCTGGCCGGCCGAAGCGGCCCGGCCGAAGCGAACTGGCGCCATGCCGTCGAGGCCATCCGGATGAGCGGGGATCTGGAGGTACTCGGCCGGGCCTACCTGACCCGGTACGCCGTCCTGACGGCCTGCCTGGAAACCTTCGATGACGCCCCCTACCGGGAAATCGAGGCGCTCCGCCCCATGCCGGAGAACCGGGCCTTTCATCGCTTTCTGACCGGGGAGCTGTCCGCCGTGGACGACCGGAGCCTTCCCGATCCGTACCGGGGAATGCTGAAGGCCCTCCGGGACGGAAACCGCGAGGCCGTCGCCGGAGAGGCCGGGCGGATCAAGGATCCCCTCTCCCGCCTCATTGCCGTCGGCGTGGCCGTGCGGATGGGATACGGCGATCACGAACCCCTGCTCAAGACGGGCCTGGCGGAGGCCTCCCGGAACGGCTGGAAGCGGGCAGTCCTGGCCTGCCTGGAACGCCTCCGCACCCTCTATGAGAAGCGGGGCGACACGGCGGAGGCCGAAAAAACCGGGAAAACCCTGGAAATCCTGAAACGTGAGCTTCCGTCATAGGGGAGGGGATCTTCTCAACCCGATGTTCGCGGGAACTGTCACGGGAGGCTTCCTCCGTCGCGGAAGCTTTTCCGCATTATATCGGACTCCCGGCCGCGCCCCCGCGCCAGACGCAATGCTCAGGACATAAAAAAAGGGCGACCGACCCGGCCGCCCGGCAAACCTTTTCTGTTCTTCGCCACCCTTCTACTTCTTTGCCGTTCTCTCCGGAAACAGCTTCGAGAACGACCGGCGCCGCCGTTTCTTCCAGGCCCCCCGATGGTACACATAGCTGGCCATCAGCGGCAGGACCGATGTCGCCTCGCCATACACCATCTGCTCGCTCGTGCCGTCCACCTTGCCCCAGGAGCTCGCCTCCTTGAGCGTGGAGCTGGAGCAGGCCCCGTCCCGGACGTCCGCCACGGTGACCTGGACCGCATACTTGTGCATCGGGACCTCCTTCCCCAGGACCTCCGCGCAAATCACCGTATCCTGGGCGAAATTCTTCGGCACGCCGCCGCCGATAATGAAAAGGCCCGTCGTCTTGGCCTTGATCTTGATCTGGGTCAGCTCCCGGAAATCCTTGACGGAGTCGATGGAAACGTGGGCATCGGGGCATTTCGTCTGGTGCAGGACGAGCCCGAAGCCGGCACTGCTGTCCGAAAAGGCGGGACAGAAGATGGGCACGTCGTGATCGAAGGCCGTCTCCACGAGGGAGCCCTTTTTCCGCGCGCCCTTTTTGAGAAAACGGCCCATCTCCCGGATGAACTCCCGGGAGGAGTAGATTCCCGGGGGCAGCGAATCAGCAATCTCCCCGATCGTGCGGTCGCAGTTCTGCAGTTCCTCCTCGTCAATGAAGGTGTCGTAGATCCGGTCGATGTAGAGGGATCGGAGCTGACGGTCGTCCACGTGGGGGCTTCCCTGGTAATGACGGAATCCCAGGGCCTCGAAGAAATCCATGTCGACGATGGAGGCCCCCGTCGCCACGATGGCATCCACCATGTTGTACTTCACCAGGTCGGCGTAAAGGTTCATGCAGCCGGCTGCGCTCGTGCTCCCGGCGATGCAGAGGATGATGGAGCAGGACCGGTCCTTCAGCATCCGTTCGTAGAGGTCGGCACCGGCGGCCAGGTCCCGGGCGGTGAAGGACATGCCCTTCATGGCCCGGACCAGGTCGACGGCGTCGATGGACGTGATGTCGATATGCCGCACCGGTGTGTGGAGATAATCCTTCTTTTTGATCTTCATAACCCACCTTTCCGTTATTTCTTGGTTTTTCCTTAACCCAGGGACCCGCCGGTTGTCAATGACCACCTGGAACGCCCGGGCCGGTGTCGGCTGGGCGTCCAGAATCCGCCTTGTCATCCTCCGGAATATCTGGTAGGTCCCCGGCATGATGGATGGGTTTTCCCAAAAAGTCTGGACGGTTTCGGAACTCAACGAGGCCGTCCGGGACCTGCTGGAGGGACGGTTCGATCTCCTGTGGGTGGAGGGGGAGGTGGCCGATCTTCGCCGTCCCTCCTCCGGACACGTCTACTTTTCCCTGAAAGATTCGGGAGGCCAGGTCCGGTCGGTCCTGTTCCGCTCCGCCGCGGCGGCGCTCCGGTTCCGTCTCGAGGACGGGATGCGGGTGCTCTTAAGGGGGCGCCTGGGCGTCTATCCGCTCCGGGGAGAGTACCAGCTCGTCGTCACCGCCGCCGAGCCCTACGGCATCGGAGCCCTTCAGCGGGCCTTCGAACAGCTCAAGGCCCGCCTCGAAACGGAAGGACTCTTCGATCCCTCCCGAAAGAAGGCGCTCCCCTTTCTGCCCGGACGAATCGGGGTGGTCACGTCCCCCTCGGGGTCTGTCCTGCGGGACATTCTCCATGTCACCGCCCGCCGCTTCCCGTCGATTCCGCTCCTGATCGCCCCCGTGCGGGTCCAGGGCGCGGAGGCCCCCCCGGAGATCGTTCAGGCCATCCGGGATCTGCAGGAGGAAGGGCTCGTGGACGTCATCATCCTGGCCCGGGGAGGAGGGTCCCTGGAGGATCTGGCGCCGTTCAACGACGAGCGCGTGGCCCGGGCCATCGCGGCCTCGGCGATCCCCGTCGTCTCCGCGGTGGGACACGAAACGGATTACACGATCGCCGATTTCGTCGCCGACCTGCGGGCCCCCACACCATCCGCGGCGGCGGAGCTGGTCGTACCCGTCCGGAAGGATCTCCTGGCAACCGTGGCCTCCCTCTCCGGACGCCTCGCCCAGGCCATGGACCGGAATATTTCCACACGCTCGGACCGGATCGCCTCGGTGCGCCGGCGGCTCAGGGACCCGGCCCGGCTGATCGCCGACCGGCGTCTGGCCCTGGACGATCGCCTGCAGCGGCTGCAGAGACTCCTCCAGGAATCGGTCTCGGGACGACGGCATCGCCTTGCATATGCCGCCCAGCACCTGCGATACGCCGACCCCCGCGGACGGATCCGTCGCGAAGCCGTTCATTTGGAAACCCTGCACCGGGATCTGAAGCGGTCCCTGGAAGCGACTTTTCTCAAGGAAAAACAACGGGTCCAGACCCAGGCAGCCCGTCTCGACGCCCTCAACCCCCTGGCGGTGCTCCGGCGCGGATATGCCGTCGCCCGGCGCCTTCCCGAGGGGACCCTCGTCACGGACGCTTCCGCACTGGCCGAAGAAACCCTCGTGGACATCCGGGTGGCCGAGGGCGGATTCCGGGCGGCGGTGAAAGAAACCTACAGGAGCTGACCCATGGCCCGGGAAAAATTCGAGGACGCCCTCGAAAAGCTGGAACAGATCGTGCGCCGGATGGAAGCCGGCGAAATGACCCTGGATGAATCCCTGAAGGCCTTCGAGGAAGGCATCCGCCTGGTCCGCCTCTGCAACGCCCGCCTCGACGACGCGGAGAGGCGCGTCGAGGTGCTGCTCCGGGAGGGAGACCAGTTGGCTGCGAAGCCCTTCGGCGGAGAAGAATCATGAAAGACGGACCGGAAGACTTCTCCCTGTACCTGAAGTCTCGCAAAGAGCTGGTGGAAAGTGCCCTGAACCGGTATCTCCCCGCCGAGAGCCCCTATCCGCCCGAGATCTACAACGCCATGCGCTACAGCCTGTTCGCCGGCGGCAAGCGGCTCCGCCCCATTCTCTGCATCGCCTCGGCGGAGTCCATGGGAGGTCTCCTGGAGGACGTTCTTCCTGCCGCCTGTGCCCTGGAAATGATCCACACGTATTCGCTCATCCACGACGACCTGCCGGCCATGGACAACGACGATTTCCGGCGGGGAGCCCCGACAAGCCACAAGGTTTTCGGTGAAGCGGTGGCCGTCCTGGCGGGGGACGCCCTCCTGACGGAGGCATTCCGCCTCTTGACGGATCCCGCGGCTATCTGTTCCGTGGAGCCCGCCCGGGTGGTCCGGATCGTTCACGAGATCGCCACTGCGGCCGGCGCCGGCGGCATGGTGGGCGGCCAGGTAGTGGACATCCTCTCGGAAGGGCGTCCTCCCGATTATGAAACGCTTTCTTACATCCACAGCGGCAAAACCGGCCGGATGATCCTCGCCTCGCTCCGGACCGGGGCGATCCTTGCGGACGGCGGGGAAGAGGAACTGGAGGCCGTCTCAGAGTACGGCCGGCACATCGGCCTCGCCTTCCAGATTTCCGACGACATCCTGAACGTCGAAGGGGACCCATCCCTTCTCGGAAAGGAAACGGGAAGCGACGCGGCCCGCCGGAAGGTCACCTTTCCCGCTCTCATCGGGCTGGAAGAGTCGAGAGCCATGGCCCGGCAGAGCATCGAAGCGGCCCTGGAGGGCATCCAGAGCCTGGACGAACGTGCGGACCCCCTGCGACGGATTGCCCGCTATATCCTCGAACGAAAATCCTGAAGATCGATTCCATGGCCACGAAGGAAGAAAAACAAACGCCCAGAGTCGTGTCCCTCGCGGAGATCCAGTCACCGGATGACATCCGCGGTCTCGAAGTGTCCCAGTTGAACCATCTGGCCGAGGAGATCCGGGCCCTCATCATCCAGACCGTTTCCGTCTGCGGGGGGCATCTCGCCTCCTCCCTCGGCGCGGTCGAACTGACCCTGGCCATCCACAAGGTTTTCGATACCCCCCGGGACAAGCTCGTCTGGGACGTGGGGCACCAGGCCTATGCCCACAAGATCCTCACGGAGCGGCGCGACCGCTTCTCCACCCTGCGCCGCCGGGGCGGCATCAGCGGCTTTCCGAAACGGGAGGAAAGTCCATACGATGTGTTCGACGTCGGCCACAGCGGAACGTCCATTTCCGCCGCTACGGGCATTGCCGAGGCCAAGTGCCTCCGCGGGGAGGACTTCAAGGTGATCGCCGTCATCGGAGATGGCTCCATGACGTCCGGCTTGGCCTACGAGGGGCTGAACTGGGCGGGAGACCGGAAGAAAAACCTGGTCATCATCCTCAACGACAACGAAATGTCCATCTCCCCGAACGTGGGAGCCCTTTCTTCCTACATGAACCGGATGATGACGGGCCAGCGGGCCATGAAAATCCGATCCGAGCTGAAGAGCTTCTTCCGGACTCTGCCGGGCATCGGCGAGCAGATGCTGAAGTTCTCCCGGCAGGCCGAGGAGTCCCTGAAAGGCTTCCTCCTGCCCGGAGCCCTGTTCGAAGACCTGGGCTTTACCTACGTCGGACCGCTGGAAGGACACCGGCTGGACCATCTCGTCAAGAACCTGGAAAATGTCCGGAACATGCCCGGACCCGTCCTGGTCCACGTGGTGACACGAAAGGGCAAGGGGTACGCCCCTGCCGAAACCAGGCCGCTGCTTTTCCACGGCATCGGGCCCTTCTGCATCGGGACGGGGGAGCCCATCGCGGCTGCGGATGGACGCATCTCCTATTCCCGGATGTTCGGCAACACCCTTCTCCGCCTGGCCGAGAAGGACCCCCGGATCGTGGCCATCACGGCCGCTATGTGCGAGGGTACGGGCCTTGACGAGTTTGCCCGGCGGTTTCCAACCCGTTTCTTCGACGTAGGCATCGCCGAACAGCATGCCGTCACCTTTGCCGCCGGTCTGGCAACGGAGGGGATCGTCCCTGTCGTGGCCATCTATTCGACGTTCCTCCAGCGCTCCTACGACCAGATTCTCCACGACGTCTGCCTGCAGAAGCTTCCCGTTGTCTTCGCCCTGGACCGGGGCGGCTTCGTGGGAGACGACGGGCCCACCCATCACGGTCTCTTCGACCTGTCCTATCTGCGGTCGATTCCAAACATGACCGTCCTGGCCCCAAAGGATGAAAATGAATTCCAGCATATGTTGAAGACCGCCGTGGAATGGGGCGCCCCGATCGCGATCCGCTATCCCCGCGGGGCCGTGGCGGGAGTGCCCCTGGACGACGATCTGCAGCCCCTTCCCGTTGGCCGCGGGGAAATCCTGTGCGAAGGAAGCGACCTGGCCATCGTGGCCATCGGCTCCACGGTCATGCCCGCCCTGGCGGCGGCAGAGAGGCTGAGGGAGGAAGGCATCGGGGCCCGTGTGGTCAACGCCCGCTCCGTCAAGCCCCTGGATGCCGATCTTTTGTGCGAATCCGCCGCCCGGACGAAAAAAGTGCTGACGGTCGAGGAAAACGTCCTCATGGGGGGGTTCGGGAGCGCCGTCCTGGAGCTTTTCCAGGAAAAGGGCCTCCGGAATGCTGCCGTGGTTCGTCTCGGCGTTCCCGATACGTTCGTCGAACAGGCCACCATGGCGGAGTTGAGGAGCCTTTACGGGGTTGACGAGGAGGGGATTCTTCGGGCGGCCCGTTCCCTGGCCCGGTCCGACGGCTGATTCCCTACCGGCAAGCGGCCATGAAAAAAGAAAAAAAGCCCAGGGTTCGCCTGGATGCGCTGCTCGTCGAGCGGGGGCTCTGCGCCAGCCGCGAGAGGGCCCGGGCCCTGATCCTGGCGGGCGCCGTCCTGGTGGAGGAACTGCCGGTCGACAAGCCGGGCTCCCTCCTGTCGGCCGACGCCGCCGTCCGCCTCCGGACCGCCGACCACCCTTACGTGAGCCGCGGGGGGGTGAAGCTCCAGGGAGCCCTCGAAACGTTTTCCCTCTCCGTCTCGGATATGGTCTGCCTCGACGTGGGGGCGTCCACCGGCGGGTTCACCGACTGCCTACTGCAGGCCGGGGCCCGTAAAGTGTACGCCCTGGACGTGGGTTACGGGCAGCTGGCCTGGAAACTCCGCCAGGACGCGCGCGTCGTGCCCGTGGAGCGAACGAACATCCGGATCTACGACGGGAAAGACCTCGACGGGCCGGTGGACCTGGTCACCATCGACGCCTCCTTCATTTCACTCAAGCTGGTCATTCCGGCGGCGCTGCGCTGGCTGAAGCCGGGCGGGATTGTCCTGGCCCTGATCAAGCCCCAGTTCGAAGCGGGGCGTGAACGGGTCGGCAAGGGTGGCGTGGTCCGCGATCCCGTCGCCCACAGGGAGGTCGTGGAGGGAATAGAGCGGTTCTGCCGTGACGAGGGTCTCGACGTCCGGGGAACCTGCGAATCCCCCCTGCCTGGCCCCGCCGGAAACCGCGAATTCTTCATACTGGCGGCAGCCCCGCCCGAGGCGGATGCCGGGATACCGCCGGAAACCATGGAGAACGGAGAAAGGACGCCCGGGAGCCATGAGCGTTAAACTGGCCAAGACCGCCGGCTTCTGCATGGGTGTCAAACGGGCCGTGGACATGGTCCTCGACATGCCCCTGCCCCAGGGCAAGACCCGCTTCTACACGTATGGTCCCCTCATCCACAACCCCCAGACCGTCGAACTCCTTGAAAAAAGGGGGTTCCGCCCCATCCGGACGATCGAGGAGATCCAGAAGCCCCGGGAAGGGGCCACCCTCATCATCCGCGCCCACGGCATCTCGCCGGAGGAGAGGCGGAAAATCCGGGAATCCGGCGTGAAGATCGTCGACGCCACCTGCCCCAAGGTCGGCCATGTCCAGGCCATCATAAAAAAACACGCCTCCCGGGACTACGACATCCTCATCATCGGAGATCCCCATCACCCGGAGGTGAACGGACTGCTCGGATTCGCCGGCGAACGGGGCATCGTCGTCCAGAGTGAGGAAGAGGTGGCGTCCCTGCCGGGTCTCCGCAAGGTGTGCGTCGTCGCCCAGACGACCCAGAGCCTGGACACCTTCCACCGGGTCGTCCGCCGGATCCAGGAGCGCTT
>CAZXMK010000006.1:0-27966 GCA_964641935.1 uncultured Syntrophaceae bacterium | reverse complement strand
CAGCAGGTGTCGAAGACGAAGTTGAATCCCAGCTTCTTCAGCCCCGCGCTCAGCAGGGGCATGACTTCTTCCGGCGGAATTCCGTAGTGCTGCCCGAAGGCGGCGCGCACGGCCGGGGCGATCTGGGCGACCACGGTCAGCTCGGGGCTGTGCAGGGCCCTGTACAGTGAAGGAAGAACCGGCTTCAGCGTCAGCGCTCCCGTGGGGCAGATGGTCGCGCAGTGACCGCAGGCGACACAGGTCGTGAGATCGAGCGGACGATGATCGTTCGGGCCGATGGTGAGCACGTTGTCGGTCTCGTAAAAGCTCAGGGCCGAGACCCCCTCCATCTCGCGGCATACCTTGAGACAGAGGCCGCAGAGGATGCACTTGCCGGCGTCGCGTCGGATGATCGGGTGGTTGTCGTCCACGGGCAGGGAGGTTCCCGGCTGGGATTCATCGTACCGGACGTCGTAGCGGCTGGCGTAATCGCGCAGATCGCATCCGTAGCGCTCGGAGCAACCGCACAGGAGGCATCGGGATGCCTCCGCCATGGCCGTGTCGGCATCCCAGGTCCGCGTCGATTCCGAAAAGGTTGTTTTTCGTTCCTCCGGTGCCAGGACGGCGACTTCGTTTCTCCGGGCGGGCCTGACACCCTTGAAGGCGTCCTTCGGGATGTCCCGCCAGTCGCCCTTTGTGCAGGTGTAAGGCTCGACGGGAGTCCGGACCGCTCCCTCACGGAGGAAGCGGTCAATGGATTCCGCCGCCGTTTTCCCCGCCGCAATGGCGGAGATGGCGATGTCGGGTCCCGTGACGCAGTCTCCGCCCGAAAAGATCCAGGGAATCTCCGTCTGCATCGTGTACGGATCGACGCGGACGTTTCCCCACCGGTCGAGGAGCCGGTTGTCTTCCAGGCCGTCGACGTCGACAGCCTGGCCGATGGCGGAGATGATCATCGTCGCCATGAGGTTGAATTCCGAGCCCGGAACGGGAACGGGCCTCCTTCGCCCACTCTTGTCCGGCTCCCCCAGCTCCATTTTCGAGCAGGTCAGCCGAAGCAGCGGACCTTCTTTGGCAATGGCCAGGGGTGCCGTCAGATACTGGATGTCCACCCCTTCTTCCAGGGCCTCCTCAATCTCTTCCTCCTGGGCCGGCATCTCTCGGCGTGTTCGCCGGTAGGCCACGACGACATCCCGGACCCCGAGACGTACGGCACTGCGCGCCGCGTCCATGGCGGTGTTTCCGCCACCGAGAACGATCACCCGGTCTCCAGTATCCGGCTTTTCGCCGCGGGCCAGGGCGGCGAGGAAATCCAGTCCGGAAACCACGCCGGCAAGGTCTTCCCCTGCCACCCCGATGGGGGTCGCCCTTTGCGCCCCGAGGCCGATGAAAACAGCGTCAAATGAGCCCTGCTTCAGAGAGTCGAGTGTGAAATCCCGTCCCAGTTTCTTCCCGTAATGAATGTCGATTCCGAGATCCAGAATGGACCGGATCTCTGCGTCGAGTTCCTCTTCCGGCAGGCGGTAATCGGGAATCCCCCAGCGCAGCATTCCCCCGGCCGCCTCCTGCATTTCGAAGATCTCGACCTTGTGTCCGGCCCTTCTGAGAAACCAGGCCGCGGTCAGTCCTGCGGGACCGGCCCCGATGACGGCGACGCGGAAACCTGTGTCGGGGGCACATTCCGGCCGGTAGGGGGTGAGCTGGCGCCGGTCCCAGTCCGCAACGAAGCGCTTGATGCCATTGATGTTCACGGCGCCGTCCACGGCATTTCTCCGGCAGTCCGCTTCGCAGGGATGAGGACAGACGCGGCCGCACACGGCCGGCAGGGGGTTGCTTTCCTTGATGGTTTCCAGAGCCTCGGGAAAATTTCCGGCATCCACGTGATAGATGTATTTCTGGATGTCGATGTGGGCGGGACAGCGCCGGACGCAGGGAGCAGTGCAGTCGCCGTAATGGTGGCGGAGAATCGCCTGGAGGTAGATTTTTCGATAACTCGTCAGGGTTTCCGATTCCGTGCGGACATCCATGCCTTCGGCCGCCTCGGTCGCAGTAGCCGAGACGAACCGGATGCCTTCCTTCTCATGGAGTTCGACGAAGGCCGCTTCCACGTTGCTGGGTGGCGTGACTCGGGGGTCGTAGCCGAGGGAAGGAATATCGATGCCGCTGGCGCGGGCGGTGTCGATGATGGTCTGTCCTTTTTGGGCCGGGCATTCTTTCCCGTCGATGCGAATGGTGATCATTGAAAACCTGCCTGTAACGGTCCGTTGATGGGTTGTTTTTTCTTTGCCGGATTCCCGCTCTTCCAGCATGGAGCGCGAAAGACAAGGAGGGGGCTTGCCCGAAAGAGCAAACCCCCCTTGATGTTGCGTCCCCCGCCGGATGAATCAGGGCCGGATGTCCGAAAAGCCCTTTGTTATTTGAAACATGCAATTCAAGTCATTGAAATTGCAAACGAGCATAGGGAAATCGCAAGGGCGTGTCAATGAAAATATGGCGGTGCATCGGCATCCCGGCATCCGGGAAAACGCCGTTGGTTCTGCGCCGGCATCAGGAAGAGGGTTC
Source organism: uncultured Syntrophaceae bacterium (assembly GCA_964641935.1). GTDB lineage: Bacteria > Desulfobacterota > Syntrophia > Syntrophales > PHBD01 > PHBD01. The sequence goes on along the minus strand of CAZXMK010000006.1, from coordinate 25,425 downwards.
GGTTCAGGATTCCGTTCCCTGGAGGGCCAGATGGGCGTAGACCTTGGCATTGCCGGTCATACTGGACAGAAGGGCATATTCGTTCGGCTGGTGGGCCATGTAACGGCAACGGCTCCAGACAGCCACGGGATACCCGGCGGCCCGGAAGAAAGCGGCGACGGTGCCCGCCCCCACCCCCCGGGGCTCTGCGGAAACGGCGTACACCTCCCGGATGGCCTCCTTGAGGGCGGAGACGATCGGTGAGGAATGCGGGGTCGCAGGGGGAGACTGGATACGCTGCACCGGTGAGATCGATACGGAAACGCCAAACTCCTTCTCGATTTCGTCGGCGATGGAGCGGATGACCGCTTCGACTTCGCCCAGGTCGTATTGTGGGAGAATCCGGCAGTCCAGGTAGAAGACGTCTTCACCGGGAATCGTGTTGACGTTGGGAACATTGGCATCCTTCCGGGTCGGTTCGAAGGTGCTCCGGGGAGGATTGAAGAGGGGATCGGCAGCTCCGAAACGCTCGTGGAGTCCGTTCAGGCGAACGACCAGATGGGACGCGGCCCGGAAGGCGTTGACGCCCATGTCGGGCCGGCTCGCATGGCACTGCTTTCCGATGGTCTCGAAGCGCAGCCAGAGGATGCTCTTCTCGGCGATCTCGATCAGGGAGCCGTCTTCGTTTCCCGAATCGGGAACCACCAGGAGATCATCCCTTCGGAAAGGATTTTCGGGGCTCTGCAGGATGTAATCGAGACCTTTGTGGCTGGCCGTTTCCTCATCCGCCACGAAGGCCAGTCCGATGGACGCCTCCGGGGTGATCCCCTCGTCAAGGAACGCCTTGGCGGCGAAGACCGAGGCGACCAGGTCCTGCTGGTTGTCTTCTGTTCCCCTTCCGAAGACCTTGCCGTCGCGGACGCGGACCGTGTAGGGATCCCCCTCCCAGAAGGAGGGTTCGCCCGGCGGAACGATGTCCATGTGCGTCAGGATCCAGACCCGCTGTCCGGTCCGTCCCGGGATGAGGGTCACCAGGTTCGGGCGGACGCCGTCGGATACACGGTCGTCGGGAGCATTGATCTCCCGGACCTCCGGGAAGCCATATTCCTCGAGCAGCACTTTCAGACGCCGCGATTTTTTGTATTCTCCGTCTCCGCCGTTTTCCGGGGCCAGGGCGGGAATGGCCGTCAACTCGGTCTGGAGCCGGATCATGTCTGCTTCGTAACGATCGATGCGTGCGGATATGCGCTGGTAAAGGTCCTGCCGGATCATGGTCGTTTGATTCCTGTCCCTTGAAAGATAAACGGAGCGCGATTACTACCACAGGAACGAACCGGAGGCAAAGAAAACGATGGCGGGAAAGGGCCCATCCCCGCTTTATCCGACCGGGAGGCCTATTCCGACGGATTCGAACGGGGACATTCCGTTTATGGAGCCGACGTCACGTCTCCGAACGGTTCAAGGCCGCCCTCGAATTCACGGGAATTGCCCAGAACGAGGATCGAGGCCTGTCCGGGGTCCAGCCAGCGGTTCGCCGTTCTCTTAAGATCTTCGAGGGTGACGCGGCGGATCCGTTCCCGGTAGGTCTCGAGATAATCGGCGGGAAGGCCGTCGAATTCGACGGAGAGGCGGCTCCTGACGATCTGTCCGGACGACTGGAATGAAAAGAGGAAGCTGTTTAGGAGGGAATCCTGGGCCAGCTTCAGGTCTTTTTCCGTGAAGGTACCTTTCCCGCTCTCCCCGATGATTTTTTCCAGCAGCGACAGTACCGGTATGGCGGTCTTTGTTCCTGTAAAGGCATAGGAGCCGAAGAGTCCGTGGTCCTTGCGGCTCCGGTAGAAACTGCCCGTGCTGTATGCAAGCCCGCGGTCGGTCCGGACCTCCTGGAAGATCCGGGAGAAGAAGCCGCCGCTCCCCAGGAGAAAATCGAGGACCTCGAAGGCTGGAGAGTCCGGGGCGCCTTTCGGCGGGGCCGGATAACCGGCGATGACGATGGACTGCGGCGTCTCTTTGTGAACAAGACGGATCCCACGACGTTGTGGAGCGGGTGGAGGCGTCTCCGTCCCGGCGGCTTCCGGGGCGGTCCAGGTTCCGAAATGGCGCTCCAGGGCGGCCTCCGCTTCTTCCCGGGTTAAGTCGCCGCTTACGCCAATCCAGAGATTGCGCGGGGAGAAGTAGCGCCGGTGCCACTGGACCATGTCCTTCCGGTGGACGGCATCGATGGACGCCAGGGAGCTCGCGCGGCCCCAGGGGCTGTTCCGGTAGAAAAAGCGGTTGAATTCACGGAAGGCCAGACGCTGGGGATCGTCGGCGATCCTCCGCAGGTCCTCCTTCTTCAGTTCCTTCGCCAGGCGCAGCCTGTCCTCCTCGAATACCGGGTATCTAAGAATGCCGGCGAAGATTGCCAGCCCCTCCTCGATGTCTTTTTTCAGGATGGACAGGCTCGCCGTGACGGCCTGCGGACCCGCAGCCACAGCGGCTTCGGCGGCCAGGTAGTCCAGGCGTTCATCCACCTCGCGTCCCGACAGGGAACGGATGCCGCCGGTGCGCATCACCGTGGCGGTCAACTCCACCAGCCCCTCCCTGCCGTCGGGGTCCTGAAGGGACCCGGCCTTCAGAAAGGCCTGTATATTGACGATCGGGACCTCGCGGTCCTGAAGAAAAAAAACGACGATGCCGTTTTTCAGCCGGAAACGGTCGGCCTGTGGAACCTCAAATTCCAGAGACGGATAGGAGAGGCTGTCCGGGGAAACAAGGGATGCCGGCGCGGTCCGGCCGGGCTCTGCGCCCTTTGCTGCCGCGGGGAAACAGAAAAGAAGGATCGGCACAAACGCGAGTAAAACCGACAGCAGACGCCTCATCGTTTTTTCTCCAGCACGGCGACGGTGCGATTATCCGGGATCAGGTACGTCCGGGCAACCCGCTGAACGTCCTCCGCGGTGATCCGGTCGATGGCCTTCAGGTGTCCGGTGATATACCGCCAGTTGCCAGCAACGGCCTCGTAATAGGACAGCCTGCCCGCCATTCCCTCGTTGGACGCCAGCTCCCGGATGGAATCGGCACGCATCCGGTTCTTCACTTTTTCCAGTTCTTTTTCCGGGACCGGCTCCTCCTGGAGCCTGGCGATTTCCTCATATACGGCTTTCTCCAGCGCTTCCGGCGAATGCGGCTCCCGGGGCGTTCCGAAGAACGCGAACAGGTTCGGATACCGGGAGCCGGGCAGGCTGCTCATGGCGGCGGCGCTTTCCGCCACTCCTTTTTCCTCGACCAGTTTCCTGTAGAACCGGGACGTCCGTCCACGGGAAAGCAGCGCCTCGATGACGTCGAAGACATAGTCGTCATCATGGGGAAGCGCCGGTTTGTGCCAGCCGATCATGAGTTGGGGACGGGCGTCGAAATGTACCCGGACCCTCCGTTCGCCCCCCTGGGATGGTTCTTCCGTGAGGCGGCCGTGGGGTATCTCCTGCCGGGGAATGTCTCCGAAGTGCCGCTCGATCAGGCGGAATACCTCGTCCGGGCGGATCCTCCCGACGACGGCGATTACGGTGTTGTTCGGGGCGTGGTGATGGAGCAGGAATGACTGCAGCACCGCGGGATCGAGAAAAGCGATGTCGGAAGGCCAGCCGAGGATCGGTCTCCGATAGGGATGGGAGATAAAGGCGGCGGCCATGAAGCGCTCGTAGAGGAGGCCCTCCGGATCCGCATCGGTACGCTGCCGGCGCTCCTCCCGAACCACGTCGCGCTCGGAGTAGAACTCGCGGAACACCGGCCGGATCATGCGGTCCGATTCGATCCTGGCCCATAGCTCGATGCGGTTCATGGGAAGACTGACGTGATAGGTGGTCACGTCCTGCCCCGTGGAGGCGTTGAGGCTCACGGCGCCGTTCATGGTGTAGAGCCGGTCGATTTCGTTGGACCGGAACGTTTTCCGATGGCGCGACTGCAGTTCTTGCAGACGGGCGGCCAGGGTCTTCACTCTGTCCGCGTCGGCCCGCTCCCCCCGGGCGCGTTCCCGGTCGAGTTCTCTTCCCGCCTGGAAGATTCGTTCCAGAAGCTCCGCATCCGCGGCCCGATCCAGGGGGCCGATGGACTCGGTGCCCTTGAAGAGCATGTGCTCCAGCAGGTGTGCAGCTCCTGTGCCGCTGTCGGGATCGTCGACCGCCCCGGCCTTGTAGCGGATGTAGAGCGATACAGTGGGACTCAGGGGGCGCTCCAGAAGAAGAACCGTAAGCCCGTTGGGCAGAACCCTGCGGATGACCCTGTCTTCCAGGTCCTGGCCGTGGGCGATGCTTCCGCAGAGAAGAAGGCCCGCAAGGATGAAAAGAAAAAGGTGTCTTTCAGTCTTCGTCGTCATCATGGCCTTTGCCTTTCCCGGCCCGGAAAAAGGCGACTATTTGCAGGATCGGGTACAGAAGCCCAACCAGGCTGATGAGGATGATAAAATTGGAGGAGAAGAAATAAATGATAAACAAGTGGGCGTTCCGGAGACGATAGGCTCCAAGGAGGGTATCGATTCCAAAGGCGAGAAAGAATGCCGATCCCAGTGCAATGACCGCGTTTCTGATCCACCAGCGGGGTGTTCCCATGAATTCGCCTCTCTGCTCCTTCGCTCGTCCGGCTTTTCAGGAAGACGCCGTTTCCTTCAATGCCTGAAGGAGGTGGGGAAGGACCGCATAGAGGTCGCCGACGACACCAAGGTCGGCTGCGGCAAAAATCGGCGCCTGATCGTCGCGGTTGACGGCGCAGACGATCCTGGCGCCGCGGATCCCCGTCAGGTGCTGAACCTGGCCGGAGACGCCGATGCCGATGTAAACGTCCGGTTTGACCTGTATGCCCGAGAGGCCGATACAAAGGTCTTCCGGGAGCCAGTGCATTTCCTCCGACAGCGGCCTCGTGCAGGCCAGGGCTCCTCCCAGGGCATCGGCCAGCTCGCGTGCGAGGGCGAGATCCTCCCGCTTTTCGAAACCGCGGCCGGCGCAGACGACGACCTTCGCCGACGAGATATCCTGCTCCTGCCGTTGCCGGGGTTTCCGTTCCTGCACGGCGACCGGTGAAGCCGGCGGGGACACGATATGCCGGATCCGGGGCTCCCTGCCCGGGTTTCCCGAGCCCGCTCGGAACGTACCCGGGGGAACGGCCGCCAGGACGGGGAAGGCGAGAGGGGCAATCCGGTGAACCGCCGCCCCTCCGTAGAGGAGCCGCTCCATCTCCAGGGTTTTGGATGCGTTGTCCCACCGGAGAGAGATGCATCCGCTGCAGAGTCCGGCGTCGAGGCCGGCGGCGATACGGGCTGCCAGGTCCTTGCCGCGGGCCGTCGCAGCAAAGAGCAGGAGATCCGGCCGTACCTGTCGTGACTCCTCCAGAATAGCCGGGGCATAGGCCTCGAGGGGCTGATCTTCGGCCAGGGGCGGCAGCATCAGTACTTCGTCGGCGCCGCCCGCGCCAAGCTCATCCGGAGCGGGGCCGCCGGGCCAGGAAAAGGCGGCAATCTCCCCGCCCATTCCGGCCTCAACGAGGGTCTGTGCCGCCTGTAGAAGCTCCAGGGTATGCCTTGCCTGTTCCGCGAAGATCCAGATCCCTGTCATGACGAGTCCCTTTATTGGAGAATCCCTTTTTGCCGGAGCGCCCCGACGAAGCGGTTGATTTCCGGTCCGTCATTTCCGAAACGCTCGCATTGACGCTCCAGTCTTGATGCCGTCAGCGACACGGTGCGGAAACGCGCTTCCGGCAAGGTGCCCAGATCCTCCCTGCCTATCGTGACGACGGGCTTGCGGGAGGCCGAAAGGGTGTCTTTTACACCGGGGATCCGGGGGACGTTGATATCCGGAAGGACCGTCACGATGGCGGGGAGCGCGACGGAAACCCGTTCGATGCCGTCCTCCAGGCGCCGTTCGGCCGACAGGCGCCCCTCCTCCAGATCGATCCTTTGAACAAAGGATATGCAGGGGATGCCCAGCCGCTCCGCCAGGAGGATTCCCACCTGCTGGTCGTAACGGTCGCTTGATCCTTCTCCGCAGAGGATCAGATCGAAATTCCCGATACGGTTCCGGATGATCTCGGCCAGGATGCCTGCCGTTTCGGAGGCGCCGATGTCGCCGAATGAGGTATCGGCGACAAAGAAGGCCTGGTCGGCGCCACGGGAGAGGGCGTCCTTGACGCCCTTGGTTGCCTCGGGGATGCCCACGGTCACGGCCGCGACGGAGCCCCCGACCGCTTCTTTCAGGCGGGCTGCCTCTTCCAGGGCGTTGCGGTCGTAGTCGCTGATCTTGTAACTGACCGAAGAAAGGTCAAGTTCTCCTGCGGAGGTCCGCCGGATGTAGGCCTCGTCGACGACCCACTTGAAACAGGCAACCAGGACAGGCATCCTCATCCCCTCCATCCGGACGTTTCCGATCCTTGTCTCCTAACGGAGCACGTTTCCGGAGATCACCATCCTCTGGGCCTCCGATGTACCCTCGTAGATCTCGGTGATCTTGGCGTCCCGCATGAGGCGTTCCACCTTGGCGCCCTTGCAGTACCCGTATCCCCCGTGGATCTGAACGGCCTTGATCGTGTGCTTCATGGCGGCCTCGGCGGCGAACAGCTTGGCCATGGAGGCCTCCTTGCTGAAGGGCTGCTTCTGGTCTTTCAGCCAGGCGGCGGCGTACGTGAGGTAGCGGGCGGCGGAAAGGTCCGTCGCCATGTCGGCGATCATCCAGGAAATGGCCTGGTGACGGGCGATGGGAGTTCCGAACTGGACACGCTCCTTGCTGTACTTGATCGATTCGTCCAGGGCCGCCTGCAGGATTCCGACGGACTGGGCCGCGATCCCGACGCGCCCGTGGTCGAACCCCGTCATGGCCATGGTCAGGCCGTTTCCTTCCTTGCCCAGCAGGTTTTCCTTGGGGACCCGGCAGTCCTTGAAGACCATCTCGGAGGTCTGGGAGGAGCGGAGACCCATCTTGTCGAAGTGTTCCCCCGCCTTCATCCCGGGGGTCTCCTTGGAGACGATGAAACAGCTCATGCCCTTGCGGCCCGCGGCCTTATCGGTCCAGGCGAAGACCAGGTAGGTATCGCCCGTGGGGCCGTTGGAGGTGAAGGTCTTCGTGCCGTTGATCACGTAATCGGCACCGTCCGCCACGGCTGTGGTCGTGGCCGCCATGACATCCGTTCCGGCCCCCGGCTCCGTCAGGACGAACGCTCCCAGGTGCTGCCCCCTGGCCATGGGGACGAGGAACTTCTTTTTCTGGTCTTCGCTGCCGAAGAGGTTGATCAGCATGCAGGCGATGCCGACATGGATGGACACGGTGAACCCGGTGGACGAGCAGGACCGCGAAAGCTCCTCCACGGCCACCGCATGGGTCAGGTAGTCCGCGCCGGCTCCGCCGTACTCCTGGGGAATGGGAATCCCCATCCAGTCCCCCTCGGCAAGCTGCCGGAACAGCTCCACGGGATGCCGGCTGTTCTCGTCGATCTCGGCGGCGATGGGGTCCACGTACTTCTCGGCGAATTCCCTCATGTTCTTGCGAATGAGTTCCTGCTCTTCCGTAAGTCTGAAATCCATGATCGCCCTCCTTCGATGGGATTGTTCAGGACCGGATGCGGTTGTTCCGCGGGCTCCGGCAGGGACAACGCGCCGGATCGGGATTTGCCGTTTCGTCCTTGTCACCTAACAGGTGGCGGACTTTTTTTCAACCGGCAATGAAGACCTTGCGTTCCCTGAGCGGCGGGAAGAAGCGAATCACGGCTGGGGCTGGACGGGAAGCCGTTTTCGGGAGCCGAGGGAGAAAGGGGAGGGCATTCCATCCGCGAATATGGTAGAGAACGGCCCTGAAAGGAAGAAACCGTCCCGAGGCGAGGAATGAAGCGATGTTCGAGATGAACGAGGAACTGGAGGCATTTCGGGAAACCGTAAGGAGGATGGCGCAGGAGGCTCTCGCTTCCCGAGCCCTGGACCTTGACGAGAAGGGCGAGTTCCCCCGGGACCTGCTTCCTTCCCTGGTGTCCCTGGGAATCATCGGCGCCACGGCTGCGGAGGATGTCGGCGGCTCGTCGATGGGTTACGTGGCGGGCCTGATCGCAGCCGAGGAAATCTCCCGTGTCTATCCCTCCCTTGCCTTCTTTCTGGAGGGAACACAGGCTCCCGTTCATGCCCTGGAACAATTCGGAAACGACAGGCAGCGGGTCCGTTACCTGGCACCCGTCATCCGGGGCCGGAAGATCGTCTGCCTGGCGGCTACGGAGCCAACCGGCGGATCGGACGTGGCCAATCTCGGCACGGAGGCCGTGCAGGATGGAAATGCGTACCGGGTCCGGGGCCGGAAGGTCTACATCACCAACGGCGGCATCGCGGATGTCTGCCTGCTTCTCGTCCGGACGGGAAACCGCGCCAGCATGCTGGCAGTGGAAAAGAAAACGGCCGGCTTCAGGATCGGGCGGAGGGAGATCCAGACGGGGTTCCGCTCCGTCCCGATCAGCGAACTTCTTTTCGAGGACTGCCGGGTCCCCGTGGCTAACCTGATCGGCCGGGAAGGCGACGGGCATGCCATTGCGCTGTCCAGCTTCATCGTCTCCCGTCCGATCATCGGGGCCATCGGGCTCGGCATTGCCGAAGGCGCATTCGAGATTGCTCTCCGTTTCGCCCGGGAAAGGGTCCTGTACGGTAAGCCGATCAGCCGGCTTCAGCACATCCAGTTTATGCTGGCGGAAATGGAAACGGAGATCGAGAAGGCCCGTTGGGTCGTGTATTATCCCGGGGCGGCGCTGGATCGGGGACTCCCGCCGCGCCGTGTCGGCAAATGGGCGGCCCGGGCCAAGGCCGTTGGCGCCGAGACGGCCCTCTGGGTCACCCAGAAGGCCATGCAGATCCTCGGAGGGCAGGGAGTGAATCCCCGGTCCCACCTGCCAAGGCTTCTCAACGATGCCCTGGAGCTCTTCCCCGCCTCCGGAACGGTGGAGGTCATGAAAATCATTCAGGCCACGGAGATCCTCCGCAGGGCAAGATCCTGACCGTTCCGCTCCTGCCGTAGAGGACGACTGGACGTGCCGGACGGAGTCACCGGCGAACGTCCATTGTGATGCAGCCAGAGAACGGGCCATTTCTTTTTCCGGCCCCGGGGCATGTTCACACCCGAGGGGCCGGATGCCTTCCAGCCTGGCCTTTTCCGTTATTCATCCAGGGGAACGAGAGCCCGGCGCTTCAATTCCCGAAAGACCGGAAGCGTCAGTTCCTTCTCCGCGCAAGGGAGCAGGCTGTTGTTGTGGAACAGCGGCTCTTCGGCGATCGGATGGGGTGACGCATTCACAGCCTCGTCCCAGAGGGAGGTCCCCGGAATCGGGGAATACTCCGCCAGGATGGGCCTTGCCCCGCAGGAGCGGACAAATTCGATCCCCTCCTCGATTTCCCGGACGCCCTGTCCCGGCATTCCGCAAAGCAGATAGATCCCGATCTCGCCGTTCCGGTATCCGGCCTTCCGCAGGCATTCCATCACCGCTTTCAGGTCGTCGGATCGGGTCTTGCCCCCCGTTTCCCGCTGCCGTAGGGCGTCAACCGTTTCAAAGCCGAAGCGCAGGGTCCTGAAGCCCGACTGATACAGGAGATGGCTCAGTTCATCGTTCACTTCCCGGAGGTGAAGTCCATTGGGACAGTGGAACTGCAGGCGGAGTCCGCGACGGACGATCTCCCGGGCGAGTGGAAGAATCATCTGGTCCTGATTTATCAGGAGGGCGTCGTCATAGAACGAAAAATTCCTGATTCCATGCCGTGTATGCCAGTAGGCGATCTCATCGGCTACGGCGTGGGGATCGCGCCGCCGGAACAAAGGCTCCATCCTGGAGGATGCGCAGTAAGTGCAGCGGAAAGGGCAGCCACGGGAGGTCAGAATGGGAACCTGATCCAGGAAGGGGAGGAGATCGAAAGCGGGGTAGGGGAGATCGTCCAGCCGGTCTTTTCCCGTGGGCATATCATGCCTCTGGCCGAAGACGTCCTCCAGTATGAAAGGGAGTGCATCGAGGCCGTCCCCGGGGATGACGACATCCGCACCGGAGTGCTCTTTTGCATGGTCTGTACAGAGGGTGGCATAGACCCCTCCCAGTATGACGGGGACCTTTTTCCATTTTGTCCGGATGCGCTCGATGGCTTCCGCCACACCCGGATACCAATACGTCATGAAAGAAGTGACGAGTACGAGGTCCGGTTCGTCCATGCCGCTCAGCGCGGAGTCGATCCGGGAAGGGGGACAACCGTAACGGCGGTAGCGTTTCGGGATTTCACTGAAGACCGGGGGTTTGGGTATTTCTTCCTTGTGGTAGGCGCCCCTGCCGTCCCCCTTTCGTTTTGGAATCGGGAAACCCGAGTCAGTATATGATCTATCGGATGATATTAAACAGTCCATATATCTTATATTATAATTTAAATTTCTTAGAATAGATGCAATGTAGAGGAGCCCCATCGGTTTTGCCCAGTGGTCGTGAGCAGCAAAATCGTGGATCCAGGGATTGACAAGAAGGATCTTCTTCATGGTTGAGAACTCGCGAGAAATCACTTTCAGGAAATCTCCACTTGATGTGCTCCATTCATATCACACGGCCGGGACAAAGGACAACGACCCAAATAAATGCTGTTGCGAATGGGACCTAAGATGCCTTGGAATGTCCAATATATTGTAATGGAAATGAATTATACAATATAAAAGAATGATAATGCAGCAAAATAGACTGTACAATTTTTTTTCTTGACATGCGGGGGATACTTTTCGTATTGTTCTTTCGAACACGATATATGTCGATTATATAGACTGTTCAATTCGAGAATGGGGACGGAACTTGGACAATCAGATTTCAGCCTCCTGGATCAGCAGCCTGGACATCCTGCGGAAGACCGGTATCTCTCGGGCCACACTGAACAACTACATTCAGATGGGCCTGATTCCGAGGCCAAGAATCGCAAAGCCGGAAGGAGAACGTGTCAAAGCAAGACGGATCGGCTACTTTCCGCTTTCCGTGCTGGAACGGATCGAAGCGGTGCAGCGAATGAAGAGGGAGGGGAGAAGCATGCAAAGCATTCTCGATGAACTTGGCGTTCGTTTTCCCGTTGCGAGGGAAGTCCCTGAATCGAAGATCGTTGATGATGCGCGAATTCCCGGGACACCGGAAATGGATCCTGGAAACGAGCGTGATGAAACCGAAGTGAATAGCGACAAGGATAATCTCCGGAAGGGAGGGGAACGTACCGTACATGCAGGCCGGCAGAGAGGTTTGTCTCTGCAGGTAACAATCGACGATATTCCATGTCCCGCCTACCTTTTGAACAACAATTTCGAAATCGACTGGATCAATCCCCTGGCGGAGGAGAAAATCTTTCGCAGGACCGTCCGTACGGTTCGCGAAGCGGAGAACCGCAATGTGTTTCGTTTGCTCCTGCGGGGAGGGGCATCGAGCCGAACCTTGGGGAATATGGATCTCGATCTGTGCGCCCTTCACATGTCGTTTGTAAAGGCCAGGCATGAAAAGGCGTTTCTTTCAAAGATGTATGGCGACATGACCACGGAAGAGAGGGAATATCTGGAAAAGCTTTATGGGTGTTCGGAAGCGGCTCCTCATGACCCCATGAAAGACATTTTCATAGAGACGCCCAATCTGGATGGCAAGGCACAGCCCTATCATGTGTATTACGCCATATTTCGCGAGGGAATACTCTTTGTGTACGGAAATGTGGAAAGGATCCTTAAAGGAGTAGCTGAGCTTCTGTCCAGCCGTGATCAGGTCGTTCGGGAACTCATGAAGCAGCGTATGCCCACACTGACATCTTTCTGCGTCCTTGTCGCCGACCTCCAGGATTCCAGCAGGATATGCGCAGAACTGGCACCGGAGGATTATTTCGAGCTCATCAACGAAATCTGGAAGACCATGGAAAGCTCTTTCCGAAGTTACTACGGAACATATGGAAAGCACGTCGGGGATGGGATGGTCTATTATTTTCTCCGGGATCGGGATTCCAACTACCTGATGAATGCGATTGCCTGTTCGGTGGAGCTGAAGGAAAAGATGGCACGCCTCAGCTATGAATGGAAGCTCCGCAAAGGATGGTTCAACGATCTGCATCTAAACATTGGAATTAACGATGGTCAGGAGTTCTTCGGAACGATCCCCACGGCCCCGAATGTCGAGTTCACCGCTCTGGGGGATTCGGTCAACTACGCGTCCCGGCTGTCGGACTTCGCCCGCCGCGGCTCCATCTGGACAACAAAGAATCTTCTGAGCAAGCTCAGTGACGTTGAACGGAAGAGAATCCGATTCGGAGTGCCAAGCTATCAGGAGGGCCGGGAGGTCACGATCGAAAACCTCTATTCGAGGGTCATGGACATGATCAGTCCGGAAAGTCCCAGATATCGAAAATTCCTCGATATCGCGGCACTTCCAATTACCCAGATCCTGTCCGTGGCACCAGAAAAGAACGATTGACCGTTTTCCCCGCATGCATGAAACGCTTCGAGGGGTCCCGACAAGGGGCCCCTTGTCTCTTCCGGATGCCGGAAACACGAAGCACTGGAAACACAAAGCGCTTGAAGGCCGTCCCGATTGCTGCTAACATGCGCCGCGATTGAGACGGGGTGTTGCAGATGCGGGCCGTCATCCAGCGTGTCTCCGAGGCCGAAGTAAAGGTCGGAGAGAAGAGCCTTTCCGCAATCGGTGCCGGGCTCCTGGTCTTCCTGGGTGTACAGCAGGGGGACGGGGAGGCGGACGCCGATTATCTCCTGGAAAAGATCATCAATCTGCGGATATTCGAGGATCCGGACGGCAAAATGAACCTTTCCCTAATCGATACGGGAGGTTCCATGCTCGTCATCTCGCAGTTCACCCTGCTGGCGGATTGCCGGAAAGGACGACGGCCCTCTTTTGCACATGCGGAGGAACCGGCACGAGCCAGGGATCTCTATCAATACTTCGTAGGAGAAACGAGGGACAGGCTCGACGGCCGCGTCGGGGAAGGCGAATTTCAGGCCATGATGAAGGTTCGACTCATCAATGACGGTCCCGTCACGATATGGATCGACAGCAGGAGAGAATCCTGAGTCAAGATGGAAAACGTGAAGGAAAACATCCCCCTCTGTGATATTCGGATCGACCGGGACGGAGTCTGGTACTTCCGGGGCGCCGTCATGTTCCGCAAGGAAATCGTCAATTATTTCTATGAGCACCTCCGCCTCGACGAGGAGGGGAGGTACTGGATCGATCTGGGGCACGACTGCTGCGTCGTCGATGTGGAAGATACCCCATTCGTTGTCCGGGCCGTCTACCGGTCCCGGAATGAAAACGGGGACGGCGAACGGATCGATCTGCTCCTGTGCGACGACACACTCGAACTTCTCGATCCGGCCAGCCTGTCCATGACGGAAGAGAACATACCCTATTGTTCGGTTCGAGGGGGCCGTTTTCCCGCGCGCTTTTCAAGGCCTGCCTATTACCAGCTGGCCGAGCACATTGAATACGATGCCCGGAGGGATGCATTCTATCTATCCCTGAACGGGCAGGCCTATGATCTTCTCCAGCGGAAATTCCCGGAGATATAATAATCCTGAATGAAACTTGGGAGGAAAAGTCATGTTGGGTGACCAGGTAAGAGAGGCCCTGACGTTCGATGACCTGCTTCTGGTGCCGGCGGAATCGGCAGTGATGCCGAAAGACGTCGATACCACGACGCTTTTGACCAGCGAGATCAAGCTCAACATCCCCATCGTGAGTGCGGCGATGGACACGGTGACCGAATCCGCCACGGCCATCTGCATGGCCCAGGAAGGAGGGATCGGGATCATCCACCGGAACATGTCCATCCAGAGGCAGGCCCTGGAAGTGGACAAGGTGAAGAAGTCCGAAAGCGGGATGATCGTGGATCCCATCACCATCGAGCCAGAGCGGAAGGTTTCCGATGCCCTCGAACTGATGCACCGCTATAAAATCTCCGGAGTTCCGGTGACCAAAAACAAGAAACTGGTGGGAATCCTGACGAACCGCGACCTGCGGTTTGAAACGAGACTGGATCAGCCCGTTGCAAATGTGATGACCAGGGAGAACCTCGTTACGGTTTCTTCCACCATCGGACTGGAGGAATCGAAGGAGCTGCTGCACAAACACCGGATCGAGAAGTTGCTGGTCGTGGATGACCATTACAACCTGAAAGGGTTGATAACCATCAAAGACATTGAAAAAATAAGAAAATATCCCAATGCGTCGAAGGATTCCCTGGGAAGGCTCCGGGTGGGAGCGGCCGTGGGAACGCTGGACCGGGAGGCAAGGGTGGAGGCTCTTCTGGCAGCGGGGGCGGACGTGATCGTCATCGATACATCGCATGGGCATTCCCTGGGGGTCATCGAGGCGGTGCGTGATACGAGACGAAATTTCCCGGACTGCAGCCTGATCGCGGGCAACATCGCCACGGGAGAAGGTGCCGAGGCGCTCATCGAGGCGGGAGTGGACGCGGTGAAGGTCGGGGTGGGACCGGGATCGATCTGTACGACCCGCATTGTAGCCGGTGTCGGGGTTCCCCAGATGAGCGCCATCCGAGACACGTTCAAGGTTGCATCAAAGCATGGCATCCCGGTCATCGCCGACGGGGGCATCAAGTTTTCGGGCGACATTGTCAAGGCCCTGGCCGCCGGAGCGCACACCGTCATGGTCGGGGGACTCTTCGCGGGGACGGCCGAAAGCCCAGGGGAAACGGTTCTTTTCCAGGGGCGAAGCTACAAGGTCTATCGCGGGATGGGATCCCTGGAGGCCATGAAGGAAGGCAGCCGGGACCGGTACTTTCAGGATGAGATGGAGAGCCCGCTCAAGCTCGTTCCCGAGGGGATCGAAGGGAGGGTTCCCTTCCGGGGGTTCCTGTCCGACAGCATCTACCAGATGGTCGGCGGGATAAGGTCGGGGATGGGCTATGTGGGCTGCCGCACCGTTTGTGAAATGCACGAAAAAGCGAAGTTTGTCCGCATCACATCCGCGGGGCTCCGGGAGAGTCACGTCCACGATGTGATCATCACGAAGGAAGCTCCCAACTACTGGCTGGACTAAGCACGGGTCCGGACGACATGGTCGCCCGCTATCGAGAATCATATGCCCTCCGATTTCGTCCATCTTCATGTTCATACCCAGTACAGCCTGCTGGACGGCGCCATCCGCCTGGGCGATCTCTTCCATAAGGCAAAAGAGTACGGGATGCAGGCCCTGGCCATCACGGACCACGGCAACCTTTTCGGCGCCATCGATTTCTACCAGCGGGCCTTGAAAGCGGGTATCAAGCCCATTATCGGCTGCGAACTCTACGTCGCCCCGGGAAGCCGCTTCGAAAGGCAGTCCCAGGGTATCGGGGAAACCGCCCGCCATCTCGTCGTCCTGGCCGAGAACATGACCGGTTACCGGAACCTGATGAAACTCGTCACGGCGGGATGGACGGAGGGTTTTTACTATCGTCCCCGCGTGGACAGGGACCTGCTCCGGGCACACCACGAAGGACTCATCGCCTCCAGCGCCTGCCTGCACGGGGAGGTTGCGGACCGCCTCCTGAAAGAGGGCCGGGAAAGCGCCACGCGGGCCGCCGATGAACTGAGGGACATCTTCGGGGATGGGAATTTCTACCTCGAACTCATGGAAAACGGCCTGGAAGAACAGAAGGAAGCCAACGCCGGCCTGATCGAAATCAGCCGAGAACGGTCCATCCCCCTGGTGGCGACAAACGACTGCCACTACCTGCAGCGCTCGGACGCCGAGGCCCATGAAGTCCTGCTGTGCATCCAGACGGGCAAAAACATGGAAACAACGGACCGGATGCGGTTCGAGACGGATCAGCTCTATTTCCGCTCACCTGAGGAGATGATCCGGCTGTTCGGGAACCAACCGGAGGCAATCGAAAATACACTCCGGATCGCTGAACGCTGCCAGCTTTCCTTCACCTTCGGCGAGTTCCTGCTCCCCCAGTTCCAGAGTGACTCGGGGGAATCCCTGGACGAACTCCTGGTCCGGGAGGCGGAAAAGGGGCTGGCGGAGAAAATGCCGGCCCTGCTTCGCGGCAGGGACCCGGAACTCCGGTTCGTGTATCTGAAACGGCTCCGGGAAGAGCTGGAAATGATCCGCAATATGGGATTTTCCGGTTATTTCCTCATCGTGGCGGATTTCGTGCGGTACGCCAAAAAGAGAAAAATCCCCGTCGGACCCGGCCGGGGATCCGCAGCGGGAAGCCTGGTTGCCTTCGCTATCGACATTACTTCCATCGATCCGATCCGTTACGGACTCTTCTTCGAGCGGTTTCTGAATCCGAACCGCAAGAGCATGCCCGATATCGACATCGATTTCTGCCAGGAAGGGCGGGACGAAATCATCCGGTACGTAACGGACAAATACGGCCATGACCGGGTGGCCCAGATCATTACCTTCGGGCAGATGAAGGCCAAGGCGGTCATCCGCGATGTCGGGCGGGCTCTCAGCATTCCCTACGGCGAAGTGGATGCGATCGCGAAGCTGGTTCCCAGTGTTCTGAACATTACCCTCGATCAGGCCATTCACGATGAGGCCCGTCTTCAGGAGGAGGCCAAGAAAAGTGACAAGGTCCGGAAACTCCTGCACCTTTCCAGGTCCCTGGAGGGACTGAACCGCCACGCCTCCACCCATGCGGCCGGCGTGGTCATCTCCGATGTGCCGCTGGTAGAACGGGTGCCCCTCTATCGGAGTCCCAAGGGCGATGATTCGGTGGTGACACAATACGCCATGAAGGACCTTCAGGACATCGGTCTGACCAAGTTCGACTTCCTGGGGCTCAAGACACTGACGGTCATTCAGAACAGTCTCCAGTTCATTGAAGAGGGAAGGGGCGTTCGCCTGAACATAGAGGATCTGCCTCTCGACGATCCAAAGACCTATGAACTTCTGGGGCGGGGAGACACCGACGGCGTTTTCCAGCTGGAGAGTTCCGGCATGAAAGACCTCCTTGTCAACCTTCGGCCCGACTGCATCGAGGATGTCATCGCGCTGATCGCCCTGTATCGTCCCGGGCCGATGAGCCAGATCCCCGACTTCATCGCCCGCAAGCAGGGACGGACGAAAATCACCTACGAAGTTCCTCAGTTGAAGGATGTTCTTCAGGAAACATACGGCGTCATCGTATATCAGGAGCAGGTCATGCAGATTGCCGGCTCCATCGGTGGCTATTCCATGGCCGATGCGGACAACCTGCGCCGGTTGATGAGCAAGAAGAAGCCTGAGGAAATGGAGAAGGAGAAGCCCAAGTTCCTGGAAGGGGCGAAGCGAAACGACATTCCGCAGCAGAAGGCGCAGAAGATCTGGGATCAGATGGAGACCTTCGCCGAGTACGGCTTCAACAAATCCCACAGCGCCGCCTATGCGATCATCACCTACCAGACGGCGTACCTGAAGGCCCATTATCCGGCTGAATTCATGGCGGCCCTGCTCACCTCGGAAAAAGACAACCGGGACAAGATCATTCGCTACATCCACGGTTGCCGGTCCCTGGGGATAGCCGTTCTGCCCCCGGATATCAACTCGTCGCTCCGTGATTTCAGTGTTTCCGAGGATGGAAACATCCGCTTCGGTCTGGCGGCGGTCAAAAACGTGGGGGTCGGAGCCGTGGAAGCCATTCTCGATGCCCGGCGCGAAAGGGGGAAGTTTCTGTCTTTCAAGGATTTTTGCCGTCGTGCCGATCTTCGGAAGATCAACAAGCGGGTAGTGGAAAGCCTGGTCAAGTGCGGTGCCTTCGACTCTGTTTATCCGAATCGCCGCCGGCTGATGGAATCTTTTGAACACGACTTGGAACTGGCAAGCCGGGAATCCCAGCACAGGGCAGCCGGCCAGACTGGTCTGTTCGATACGCTGGATGAAAACGATAGCGAAGATTTAAACGATAACTTTAATAACGTAGTTGATAATCCAGGAAATCATAAGGAAATGCTTTCTTATGAAAAGGAGTTGATCGGTTTCTACATCACCAGCCATCCCCTGGCTCTTGTCGAAGAGAAGCTCAAGCGGGTTGCCACGTCGGACATCGAGGCACTCAGGCAGATGCAGGACAAGGAAACGGTTTCCTTTGGCGGTATCGTCAGCGCCATCAAGGAGCTCAAGACGAAGCGTAAAGATACCATGGCATATGTGACCTTTGAAGATTTGAAGGGATCTGTCGAGGTTATCGTCTTCGGGGACACCTATAGCCAATGCGAGGCATTGCTGAAAGGGGCGGATCCTCTCCTCGTGACGGGGACACTGGACGCCGACGAAGAAAACGTGCGCGTCAAGGCGACGGAGATCACCAATCTGGCGGATGTAGCGGAGCATTCTTTTTCGTCCGTCCATTTCACAGTCGATTCGTCCCGCTTCCGGCCGGATGATCTGGCCGCCCTGAAGACGCTGGTTCTGAAATATCCCGGTAGATATGACGGGTTCCTTCATATTCACGTGAATGGATGCGAGACGGTGATCTATCTGGGACAAGACGCCCGCCTGCACATCTCGGATGAATTGAAGAACGAGGCGGAGCAATTTCTGGGGAAAGGAACCACCCGTTTTCAATAATGGAATACCGGGAGCGAACGTATCGCCGGAGGACATCAACCCAGGGTCTGTTGTCCTTTTCGATTCAGGTCGGCCAGACGGACCTGATGATCAGCGCTTCCCGTGACCTGACCGGGCTCACACTCCAGGCTGTTCATCAATATCGTCGTCAGATCGAGTCGTACATCGAGTCCCGCCCTGACTTTCTGAAGTCACTGATTCCACTGTCCAATGACAATCTGGCCCCGCCGATTGTCCGCGATATGCTCGATGCCGCGGATCGGGCCGGCGTCGGGCCCATGGCTGCGGTTGCCGGCGCCATGGCGGAAAGAGTGGGACGCGACCTGATGCCGCTATCTGGCAATATCATGGTCGAAAACGGAGGAGACATCTTCATCATGATGGATCGGGAGGTCCGTGTCGGCCTTTTTGCCGGGGCATCCCCTCTGAGTGACCGGATTGCATTGAGAATCCGTCCCGAACAGACTCCTCTGGGCGTCTGCACATCCTCGGGTACCGTCGGGCCGAGCCTGAGCCTCGGCCGGGCGGATGCCGTGACCGTGATCTCAAAATCCACGGCCCTGGCCGATGCCGCAGCGAGCTCCATCGGAAACCTGGTTCAGAATGCCGCGTCAATCCGGAATGGAATCGAGCGGGCGAAAGAAATCGCCGGCGTTCTGGGAGTTGTCATCATCGTTGGCGACAGGATGGGTGCTTGGGGGGAAGTCGAACTGGCGTAGTCTAAAAAGCCACATCCCAACAAACGAAGAAAAACGCCTTGAAAAAAATCCAATCAAGCGGGGAAGAATCTTTTCGCCCATCTGCTTGGGAAGCATCCAAACGTTTGTGTCAAGACGCTCGACAAGATATTTGCCCCCATCAGAAAACCGCACAGCCAAGTTAACATAACATATCTTATCGGACATGTATCGTCTTTTAGGATTTTCTTTTCCACTTCGACGACAGCTTCTCCTATTCGGTTCCATAAAGCTTCTTATTAAAAGTCGCGCAGAAGAACTTAGACAGCTCTCAAGAGTCAGACGACAGATGTTTCTTCTGTTCAAATTTTTTTAACATCCTAACTTTCCAAATCAAAGCATACTAAGCTGGATATTCAGATATGCCACCTACGGAATCATTTAGTACGTATATAATATTATCAGGCATTGATATTTGTCAGTTGATTTTATATTTATTATTCAATAAGAAGTGATAAGAATCGTATTTTATAAAGTTGTAATCTCTTAAAACAATAGGAGGTTTCTATGGATGTAGAAAATATTACTGAGGATATGATAATGGAGAATATTTGGAGCCGTTCAATTATGCTTTTTAGTAAAGATGAAAGAGAGATAATCAGGAATTCAAGAGTGTGTATTATTGGTGTAGGAGGAACAGGTGGTATATGTTCTGAAACACTCGTACGTTCTGGAGTTGGTAATATCATATTGGTTGATCCAGATGAATTCGAA
This sequence comes from uncultured Syntrophaceae bacterium, assembly GCA_964641935.1. Lineage (GTDB taxonomy): Bacteria > Desulfobacterota > Syntrophia > Syntrophales > PHBD01 > PHBD01. Next base: position 5,449 of record CAZXMK010000006.1, on the reverse strand, counting down.
TTATCTAACCTGAACAGACAGCATTTTTGTACAATTAGTAAAATAGGATAAAAGAAGGCGCTTGTAGCTAAAGATAGATTACTGGACATCAATCCTTATCTTACAGTTTCTGTATTTCCTCAAGGAATTAACAAAGATAACGCTGAAGAAATAATATCAAATATGGACGTTATTATCGATGCATCAGATAACAAGAGTGCGCATTATCCTCTTCATAGAATAGCAAAAAAACTCGAAATACCAGTAATATCTAGATCGCATCGTGTACCCGATATGCTCTTTGGTGCTAAAATAAATCTTTGGAACTATAAAAAAGAAAAAATCGAAACAAGGGAACTATCTGAGAACTCACCTACCGCTATGTATGAATTAGAAGAGATAGATGATAGTCTTTTCTCACAAAAAGACAACAGCGTTCATGCTGAATTTAATGAAATATTTAAGAAAATAATATCTTCTTCTTATTCAGAAAAATTGCTTTTTTCTGAGAAAGGATCTGTAGACCACTATAAAGAGATTCTCTTGAGAGACAAGATAGTACAGACAACAAACTGGGGCCCTGTTGTTAATATAACAGGTATCTTTTTAGCAATCGTCGCAATAGGTATTGTGTTGAACTTAGAAGATATATTTCTTGGGCCAATTTCTGTAAAACCTCATATTCATTTACCAATATGCATAAATCAGAGTGAAATTCTATGAACATGGAATATTTTAATGAATTGTACTCGAAGAGTAAGTATGCTTACAGCGAAGATCAAACATCAATAGTAAAAGAATCAATGTGTTACATCGATGAGAATAAAAAGAATATTCTCGAATTGGGTATAGGAGAAGGAAGTGATGCCATATTCTTAGCAAAAAGAGGTTTCAAAGTTACTGGAGTTGACATTGCCGAAGAAGGTTTAAAGAAAGTTCGTAAACGTTTTATGAAGGAACAACTTAACATTCATTTAGTGAAGAGCGACATATGCAAAACATACATTAAACCAAATTATTATTCAGCAATATTTTGTATCATGACCATTCAATTCATTATTCATGAAGAAAAACGTCAAAACCTGTTCGTAAGAATGAAGCAGGGATTAGTAAATCATGGAATTATTTGTATTAAGGTGAAGACAGTTGAAGATCCACAATATCTATATGATAGTAAAAAATGTATGTCTATAAGAAAAGATAATACTATCTGGTCAGAAAATTTTAGATGTAATGTATATTATTATGAAGAAAACGAGCTACTAAGTAATTTTCTTGATATGCATATAAGATCTTATCGTGAATATACTTATTCAGATACGACCCACGGTGAACCTCATAATCATGGAGTCGCTGAAATCATAGCCGAAAAGAAAGTTAATTCACTTATCAGTATATAGAAAAAATGAGAAATAATAATGATAATTCGTCACTTATCACTCTTCAGTGCAAACGTAATATGGGGAACCTCTTTCTTATTTACAAAATTTCTTTTAGTGAATATCCCTCCCGTAACAATAGCATTTACAAGATTTCTGTTAGCTTCGGGTTGTTTATTTTGTTTCATAACTACGATTAAAAAAGAAAGAATAAGTCTATTTTCAACAGACACGTTACAACTGGTATTATTAGGGTTATTTGGAATAACCATTTATTATTGTACTGAAAACGTGTCCTTATTATATATCTCTACGTCTAGTGCCTCTCTTATTCTCGCCTTGATTCCTGCGGCGACAATGATTTTATCGACATTATTCTTAGAAGAACAAAACAAACTGGTCAATTGGTTCGGTATTTTCATTGCATTACTTGGAGCTTGTCAAATCATTTTAAAAGACTGCAATATAAATGGGCTTGAGGGTTTTAATATCGGCTACATTTATATCCTCATTGCGATGATATCATTTTCGTTATACACGGTTATCGGTAAGAAGCTTTTGATTTCGCGCTCGCCTGTCCAGATAACGGCCTTCACATTCTTTTTCGGGACAATTTTTCTCATACCTCTCACAATTCTGGAGTTGATGGGATCACCTAATATAAACATTTCATTTACTACACTTGGAAACATTATGTACTTAACCGCAGTATGTTCTATCGGAGGATATTTTTGCTGGAACTGGGGATTGAGGGGTGTAGATTCTGGGAAAGCATCGATCTACATCAATGTTATTCCACTGACGGCTGTTATTCTTGGTGTGATCGTACTTAAAGAAGAAGTGACAATGGAGTTGATAACAGGTGGAGTCCTGATTCTATCCGGTATTTATTTGACAAATAAAAGATAGGAATAATTACGGCCGGCCGGTTTTGTCGCTCCAGAAGGTGTCCCAGAAAGGATAAGAGCTTCCCTGAACATAAGCGGTCCGGATGAGGACGGAATCCGGCCGGAAAAAGAAAGCCGCCGTGTCGTAGCGGATCAGGTCGCCGTGGCCGCTGAGATTGATGCTGCTGGGAAGGATGTCGCTCATGGGGATGCCCACGGTCATCTGGCCGCCGCGGTAGTGCATCCTTTCATAGACGAGGAGGGTTTCCGTCCCGAGTTTATGGACTTCCGTCGGAGCGCCGTAGATGGCCAGGACATCCCCAAGACTGCTTTTCCCTGGTTGAAAGCGGTTCCCCGGGTCGGCCACGTCATTCCCCTCCCGGGCGTGCATGATCCGGAAGGAAGCGCAGCCTGTCAGGAAAAGAATGCCCGCAAGGATAAGAAACAACGCTGTTTTAAAACGGGAGGCCGTACGAAGCCTCTCCGGCATGAAACGATGCGCCATGGTGGGTCACCACGTCCTGGGAATTGAGGAAGAACACCACCTGGTCCTGGCGGGTGTCCATGTTGACAAAGGTGATGATGGCCAGCCAGAGCCCCGTTGTCTTGGACAGTTTACTTGAATAAAGATAAGCATTTCCATTGGACAGTCGAACGATCTGGGACGGCGGGCCGAAGAGGCGGATCACCTCTGCACCCGTCGTAACCCCCGGCGTGACGCGGGACAGCGACGACGGTTCAATGGGGCGAAAATCCCGCGTACGTCCCACGGCCGCGCAGCCCGCGGCAAAGAGGATCATCAGAATCAACCCCGCGAAGATTGCTCGTCTGGCCATATCCCTTCCCCCTATATCCCTTCCTCGGCCAGCTTTTTCAGAAGCTGGGTCTGCCGGTCCGTCAGGTTTTTGGGTACCTGAACGCTGATCTTGACAAACTGGTCACCCTTCCCCGAACCCTTCATGTTGGGAACACCGTAGCCTTTCATGCGGATCTTCGTATTGTTCTGGGTTCCCGGGGGGATTTTGATCCGCTTGGTTGTACCGTCCAGGGTGGGCACTTCGACGGTGGACCCGAGGGCGGCCTGGCTGAAGGTGACGGTTTTTTCGAAGTAGATGTCGTTCCCGTCGCGGGCAAAGATCGGGTGGGGCAAAAGGGATATGTGGAGATAGAGGTCGCCCGGGGGGCCTCCGAAGGAGCCGGGATAGCCCTTCCCGCCCAGGCGCAGCTTTTTTCCCGCGGCGATGCCGGCAGGAATGCGGATGTTGATCTCCTCGACCTTCCCTTCGTGGGGAACGGCGATTTTCTTCTCCGCGCCGAAAACCGATTCTTCCAGGGTGATGGCCAGATTGTATTCCAGATCCTGGCCATGCTGGGGGATGTTTGTGTACGCCTGACCTCCGCCGAAGAGGTCGGAAAACGGGTCCGCTTCCGCGCCGCCGAACCCCCCTGCCCTTCTCGTCGTGGTGCGGTAGGTCCTCGCGCCTCCCCGGGAGAATCCGCCAAATCCGAAACTGCGGAGGATTTCATCCAGATCGACTCCCCGGAAAATATCCTCCTGGGAATAGCGCTGCCGGAACTGATCGGATCCGAACTGGTCGTACTGCTGCTTCTTTTCCGGGTCGCTCAGGACCGCATACGCTTCGCTGATCTTCTTGAACTTTTCTTCCGCCGCCTTGTTGTCAGGGTTCCGGTCCGGGTGGTACTTCAGGGCCAGCTTCCGGTAAGCCTTCTTGATTTCTTCCGGTGAGGCCGATTTTTCGACCCCGAGGGTCTTGTAATAGTCTTCCGCCATGGTCCGTCTCTGCTCGCTCTCTTTCCGCTCGAAAAGGATTATCTCGGGAGCCGGGGATTCCGGTGCGGGCCTGATCGGTTACACGGATGGGTCCCGCATCCTTCCGACTGCAACAAGAGTAGCAATCGCATGAAATTTGTCAAGAACGACCCGGGAAAGGTGATGTCCCTGTGGTCCTCCTTCTCCGCGGTTGGAACGCACAAAGGTGTCGGAACGCAGTTTCAAACGCCCCGGCCCAGGTGAAACGCCTTGATGTTGGCTTCCAAGGTCTTCGGCGGGAAGGAATCGCGGATCCCCTTTTCCCATTGTTTCTCTTCGATCTTGAGATATTTCGACAGCACCCCGAGTAGAACCGTATTGACGGTCCTGTGGTTGCCGGCTCGTTCGGCCAGTTCCGGTGCGTTGACCACGATGACCGAGGGGAATCGTTCCCGGACAATGGGAAAAACGGAGTCCGGATAGACCGCCGCCCCCAGGTTGACGGACGGCGGATTCATCTGTTCGTCGTTGATGATGACGATGCCGCCCGGTTCCAGGTAGTCCAGGTAGCGAAGCGTCTCCAACTTCTCAAAGGCCAGCAGGATCTCCACATCCCCCTTTTTGGCCAGAGGGGAATGAACTTTCTGTCCATAGCGAACGTGGCTGGTGACGCATCCGCCCCGCTGGGCCATGCCGTGAACTTCACTTTTCTTTACGTCCAGGCCCGAATCCATCATCACCTGGCAAAGAATGTCACTCGCCCGGAGGACACCCTGTCCACCCACACCGGCCATGAGTATGCTTTTTACGTTGCTTTTCATCTGTCAGTCCTCCTCGACAATGGCCCCGACCTTGCACAACTGCTGGCAGACCGTGCAGCCGTTGCAGAGGGTTCCATCGATTACGGCCATTCCATCCTGCTTCTTGGCGTTCTTCTTCACCTGCTCGGGCGGCATTCCCTCGAAGGGCAGCCACGCGATGGGCGGACAGCCAAGGTCGATGCAGTTGCGGCAGCCGATGCACTTGTCCGGATCGACACGAAGGGGCTTGCGGGCGGCCTGTGCCTCCCGCTTGAACAGGACGCAGGCCCGCTGGGAAATGACGACTGAAGGGCCCGGCCGGTCCAGTTCGGCCTTGAGAACGGCCCTTGTCGCTTTCAGGTCATAGGGGTCCACAACCCTGACGGAATCGATGCCCAACGCTGTGATCAGCTCCTTGAGATCCACGGGCTTCGTCTTCTCTCCCTGCAGGGTATAACCGGTCCCCGGGTGCTCCTGCATGCCCGTCATGGCGGTCGTCCGGTTGTCGCAGATGACGATCACGGCGTCCCCCTTGTTATAGGCCAGGTTGAGCAGGGGCGTGATGCCGCTGTGGAGGAACGTGGAATCGCCGATGACTCCGACGATCTTTCCCCTTCCCTTTTCTCCCAGGGC
>CAZXMK010000005.1:0-31754 GCA_964641935.1 uncultured Syntrophaceae bacterium | reverse complement strand
CCTCTACGAGGCGAAGAAATCCCGGGAACGCATCGCCGAACTCGAGCGGCAGATAACGGTATATCGCAAAGGCGCTCAAGGAAGAGCAGGGAAAATCCCATGACCTGTACCGCAAATACTATGCCCTGTACGACCTGTGCCAGGAAATCACGATGTTCGGATACGACAAAAAAGCTGAAGAACGGCTGATAGAGCTGGTGAGGAAAGAGGCGCTGGAGGAACTATCGTGAAGTGGTATTTCGAGTGCCGCCATTGTGGATACCGCATACCAGAGGCGCTAGTGAACCAGGCAAGATTTGACTACGGATGCCCCAGGTGCGGGCGTAGTTTTGAGCAATTCACCTACAGGCAGCGCGAAGAGGAGGATGGGAAAAATGGAAGCTGAAATGGCGTACCTGCTCGAAGAAAAAACGAGGAAGGTGGAAAACGCGGAGATGCTGATAGAGCGCCTCAAGCACGAGGTAAAGTCGTTAAGTTTTAGCGTTGAGTTGCATGACCGGGCTGCTGAAAAAGCCATAGCTCTCTGGGCAGAGGCGCACCCGGACAAGGCTCCCGAATGGCTGCGCAGGGAGGACCTCATGGTGTGGCTGATGGATCGGGTTGAAAGGGCCGAAGCCGTCAAGGAATCCTTGACAAGTGCGCTCCGGGAAATCGAGGAAATAGCGGAGGACTGGGGTCTAATCTGCGATATCGTTAAATCCGCCCTCCGAACTGCCGAGGAATCCTCGGTAGTTGACAGCACCATAGGATGCGTCGGGGGAGAGGATGTGACGGAATAATGTACTATTATTTCCCAAATTTCATTGGCATGATGTTTGTGATGGCCGGGCTTTTGGTGGTGGCCGTGGTTCAGGTTTTGCTGATAGGGTTGAAGCTGTTCGGCGTTCTTGCTCTTTCCTGGTGGTGGGTGTTGTCGGTGATTCCGATTTGCTTTGTTTTGCTTGTGGTTGGAACGGGGCTTGTCAGCATCCTAGGCGTTCCGAGGTGGTTGGAATGATTGAAATTGTGGAGGAAACAACAGGATTGCTTTTGCGCGCAGGCGGAGAAGATCCTACGCCAATAGCAAAAATGTATTTCCATTCCGGATATAACGCAGCGGACTTGGCAACAAGGATTCTGGACATATTGCAAAAGCTGGAGGTGGAGGAATGACCCACACGCCGGGACCGTGGAAAGTCTTCGTTAACGACAGCGGAGGCGAGTGGACGGGGTGGCCCATGTCAATCAACGCTCCGTCCGTTCACGAGGATTGTGTTGTCGTTCGTACGGGTGGGCAATACCCCTACGCATGGGACTATCGAGTGTCACAAGCGGAAGCAGTTGCCAACGCTCACCTCATCGCCGCCGCCCCCGACATGCTGGAGGCGCTGGAAGAGGTTGTTGCCATCACAGAAAATCTCCCAGTGTGCCCGTTTTGCGGTGCTGTAAGGGTGGTTCAAAAGCATAGGCCGGACTGTTTGTCACATGAGATCGATTCCGTCATCCAGAAAGCGAGGGGTGAGGAATGATAGACCTTTGGGTAAATGTCCGCTTCGGAATATATCACCTGCAAATAGGGCCGCGCTGGCCGTATTTGACATTCCTAAAAAATCGCTATCTTGAAATCGTCCCAGCTAACAGATGGTTCAAGGTCTATCGGTTTTTTGGGTATTGGTGGTAATTATGATGCCCTCAAAACTCGAATTCGCCCTGGAACACGAGATGCCACCACACGTGAACGGCGTGCGACAGGAGGCCGTGCGGGACGACGGCGGCAAAGCGCCGATCCACCTGATTCCTCCGGAGGTCTTCACCGCCCTTGCAGCCGTCTACGCCTTCGGAGCACAAAAATACGCGCCGCGAAACTGGGAGCGCGGCATGGACTGGAGCCGGGTGTACAGCTCGGCCATGCGTCACTTACTCGCCTTCTGGTCCGGGGAAGACGATGACGAGGAGTCTGGATTGCCTCACGTGTGGCATGCTCTCTGGAACTGCGCTGCGCTTGCCTGTTACCTGGGGACTCATCCGGAAAGGGATGACCGGCCGAAATGCGGGACCTGATCCTGATCATGGCCGGATTGGCCGCGGGGATTTCGCTTGCCGGGTTTCTGGTCGTACTCCACGATGAAGGGTGGTGTCCATTTGACAACAGCTCTGAATAGGGCCCGCCTTCGGTATGGCCGGGAGCTGCTGCGAGAATATCCGCAGTGGGTGCAGATTCGGAAGACCCTGGACGATTGGATCGAAGGCATTGTGTCTTCCCCAGGACCTTCCGAAGCAGGAAAAGTAATGGGGCCGCTGCCTGTTCCCCAGCAGGAACTCCTGATCGAACGGAAGGAATCGGATCATTATTACCAGACCCTTTGCCGGAACATCGAGAGGGTGGAACGGATTGTCTCTGGTTTGTCGGATGACAAACGGTTTCTTGTGGAGTTTTTCCACTGGAAGGGGCGGGAGTGGTGGGAGCTCTGCAAGGTCCTGGGGTGTTCGCAGACTACCCTGTACAGGTGGATTGACGAGATAGATGAGGCGGTGGCTCGGGAGTGGGAATGAGGGAGCCTCAGGGCTCCCTCATTTTTTGTTCCATGGCCTTTTTTCTCCTTTCCACACTCTCGGCGGAGATCTGCCAGTCCCGACCGAATTTCTCCGCCTGTAAAATCCCTGCTTTTATCATGTGCCGCACCCTCTGGGGGGTGACCCCCAGAAGGGCGGCGGCGGCGCTGACGGTGATTTTAGTGGACAATCAGGTAGTCCTCCTCGCCGTCTTCGGCGGTGAACCATTCGCGGGTGATGGTGTAGAGCTCGGCGTTTCCGGACTTGGTCAGGCGAGCGGGGATTTCGTAGTCGTTGCCCCCCGTGGTGGCGAGAGCGGTTTCAAGGTCTTTCACCCATTCCTTGCGTCCCGCCTCGGAATCAAGGGCGGAGGAGTCTTTCAGGGAGTCTCTGAGCCAGTCGAAAAAACTTCCGATGTTGCGATGACGGGGGGGGCACGCCACCCGTTCGTCCTCTTCACCGAACGCCTCATCCAGTGCGGCGTTGACAACCGCCGCATCATCCTCAAGATCGTGGCCGCCGACCGACTCCAGAACCTCGTTAACCGCATCGCTGCCGTGCTCTTCCTTGAGTTCGTCAATGCGATCGACGAGCTCCTGCTGATCGGAGATTACCTGATTCCACCAGTTGAACGCCTGTGCTGTGGCCTCAAAAACATCATCCTCGTGGTTGTATACGAAATCCTTGTTCTCGAAACCGCCGCCGTTACCAACAAAATCCTGCACGAAATCCACTCCGCTTTCGGGATCAATAAGCCTTAGCGTCTTAACCTCGCCTGTCTCTATAACCCTCACATGCATCATTTTTGTCTCCTCCTCCCGGGCCTCGCCCGTCGATCTGAGAAGAGTATATCTCATTTATTGCGCTAGGGAAATGGGTCTTAAGACTCATTTTCACCGCCTTTATTTCGGGAATGATTCCCGCGGGAAAACGTGCTTTACTTGTACACTGGGATTCATGGGCAAAAAAGGAGCAAAAAAGAGGCACTTTTAGGGACATTGTGCGTTGAAAAAAGTGATACGATTCTATCGGAGAAGCCGTCACTGCGTAGCGGGGGCGGCCTTTTTATTTTGTAAGGAGTGATGATGGCAGTGGGTTTTTACAGAAAGAGACCGGTCGTCATTGAGGCATTCCGATGGACCGGAGGCCCGGACCAGATGGAGGATCCGGTTTGGTTCGTCGAGGCCATGAAGGAGGGCATGGTGTTTTTTGGCGTTTCCTCGGGGAGCACCAATGAAAAAGAGAAGACTGGATTATTCATCTCAACCCTTGAGGGGCTCCATGAAGCCAAGCCCGGAGACTGGATCATACGGGGAGTGCTCGGTGAGATTTACCCATGCAAACAGGAAGTCTTCGAAAAGACCTATGATCCTATCGAGCGCTGGACGGAGAACAGGGAATGAGACCTTAGAGAATACGGTTTGTCCGCGTGTCCGAAAGGAGAAGGAGGTGGCGGGATGGATCAGGGGACGAAGCGGTTTGTAACCGAGTACTGCCGTGACCAGAACGTCACCCTCGCGGCGGTGCGGCTGGGGATAGACTTCCCTTCCGAAACGGGAGGGAAGTATTACGTCTACTTCCTCTGCGACAGCCGGAACGGGAAGATCTTCTACATCGGCAAGGGAAAGAACACCAGGATACACCGGCATGTCGTGCGCGCTAACGGGGACTCCGCAAAGGACCGGATGATCCGGCTGATCCAGAAGGAGGGCGGCGAGGTCCGGGAAGTAATCTTCCGGAACGATCTTGACGAAAAGGCGGCGTTCAGGCTCGAGCGGGAACTCATCTCCACCCTGAGGAAAACCGGACTGACAAACATCCTTCGCGGTACGGAGCCGGAGAACCTGAACCCGAGACAGCGGGCGTTCGTGGAGGCTTACGCCGGGAATGCGACAGAGGCGGCGATCAAGGCCGGGTACAGCGCGAAAACAGCCAGGGCAAAAGGGCAGCAGCTGTTGACAAAAATTTACATACAAAACGCATTGAAAGCCAGGGAGCCAAAACGCCTTGCTCCGCTCATCGCTTCCCGGGAAGAGCGTCAGGCGTTCTGGACCGACGTGATGAAAGACGAATCGCAGAAGATGACCGATCGGCTGAAGGCCGCGGAACTGCTCGGGAAATCAGAATGCGACTTCACCGAGCGCGTGGAAATGGACGTCTCCGGCTCTCTCGGACTCGTCATTCTCCCGGAGTCGAAGCTCGATGGCTGATCCGCCCATTATCTGGCAGCCGAACCCGGGACCGCAGACAGAATTCCTCGCCCGCCCGGAGTTTGAAGTGTTGTACGGCGGCGCAGCGGGAGGCGGGAAAAGCGATGCCCTTCTCGTAGAGGCGCTGCGCCAGGTGGCGAGCGCGAACTACAAAGCCGTCCTCTTCCGAAGGACGTACCCGGAGCTGCAGGACCTCATCCTCCGGGCGAAGGCACTTTATCCGTACGTGGATCCCCGGGTGAAGTGGAACGAGAAATACACCCAGTTCGTCTTCCGTTCCGGGGCAACCATCCGGTTCCGACACCTCGAAGGCTCCGGAGACGAGACGCGGTACCAGGGACACGAGTATCAGTTCATCGCCTTCGACGAGCTGACCCACTTCCGGGAGGAGCAGTACCTCTACCTGCTATCGAGGTGCAGGACCTCCGATCCGTCGCTCCGGTGCTACGTCCGTGCGGCGACCAACCCGGGGGGGATCGGGCACTCGTGGGTAAGGGCGCGGTTCATCGAGCCGACGGAACACGGGGCGAAGGCATATATCGACCCGGCAACGGGACTTTCACGGTACTTCGTCCCGGCGAGGGCGACGGATAACCCGAAGCTCCTCGAGGCCGACCCGCTCTATCTGCGCAGGCTGAGGGCTCTTCCGGATCTGCAGAGGCGGATGCTCCTGGAAGGGGACTGGGACGTCTTCGCCGGGCAGGTGTTCAGCGAGTGGGACAGGGACAGGCATGTTGTTCCCCGCAGGGAAATCCCCGCATCGTGGCCGAGGTGGCGGTCCATGGACTGGGGATTTGCGAAGCCGTACGCTGTCTTGTGGCTTACGTGCGACTGGGACGGGCAGATCATTGTTTACAGGGAGCTCTATGGTTGGACGGGCAAGCCTGACGAGGGGATCAGGGAGACTCCGAAGGACCTGGCGAAACGGATACTCGACACCGAACGCGCGGCCGGGGAAAAAGACGTCCTCGGGCTGGCAGATCCTGCCATCTGGGGAAACTCGGGACAGGCCGACCTGTCCATCGGCGACCAGATAGCGGCCGCCGGGGTGTACTTCCAGAAGGCGAAGAACAACCGCCTTGCCGGGAAGGCGCAGATCCACCAGCGGCTGAGAGGCTGGGGATACGGTACGGAAAAATGGAAACCCGGGCTCGTAATCAGCGAGGACTGCAAAAGCCTTATTCGCACCCTGCCCACGCTACCCGCCGATCCGCGCAACCCGGAGGATGTGGACACGGCGGCGGAAGATCATCTCTACGACACCCTGCGGTACGGCATCATGCACCGCGAATGGAAGCCGGTCATCGAGGAGGAGAAACCCCGGGACCGGTACGCGGAGCACCGCCGGCGCAGAGGGGAGGAAGGAGGCAGTTCATGGATGGGAGTGTAGTCACCGCCTCGGGCGAGCAGTGCATCCGCCCGGGAGGAATGCTGAAGATAAGGGCGCCCGCAGAGGGGCCCTTTTTTTGTGCCCTGCCGGGGCTCTGCCTTGAGTCGCGGATAGTTCCTGCAGGGGAATCATACCTGCTGGTGCTCCGGTGCGAGGAGAAGTTTATGCCTGACGGTGCGAGCGTGGGAGTGATTCTGAAGGGAGGTGGAGCGGCTGAACCAGGTGCAGCAGATCGGAGACCTTCCAGAACAGTCAAGACTGGCGGTTCTAAGGGAGCGGTTTAAGAGCTCCATCGAATACGAACGGGACTGGCGGGACGCGGCTCGGGAAGACCTTGAATTTTATGCCGGAATCCAGTGGGGCACCGAAGAGGTGGACAAGCTGCGGAGGGCGAAGCGTCCGGCCCTGACCATCAACAAGATCCGGCCCATGGTCAACCTGCTTTCCGGATACCAGCGGCTGAACCGCTACGAGCCGGATTTCCTACCCCGCACGGCTGACGACCTTGAGAAGGCGAAGGTGGCAAAGGGCGTTACGAAGTACATCCTGGACAAGGCCATGTTCGACTCCGTTGAGTCGGACGCGGCGGTCCGGACGTGGCTGACTGGTCGTGGCTGGTATCACGTCTACTGGGAACATGACTGGCGTTCCGGGCAGGCTGACCTCGCCATCAAGTCGATATCCCCCTTCGACATCTACCTTGACCCGGAGTGCACGCACGACGACCTTTCTGACGCGGAATACATCGCCCATGCCCGATGGGTGAGCAAGGAGAAGGTCAAGCGGATCTATCCGGAAGCTGCCGACACGGTGGACGGGATCATCTCGCGGTATGACCAGGACGAGGAGGCCCTGGAGCACATCGGCACGGAACCGCTCTGGTACACGACCGACCTGCAGAAGTGCCGCCTCGTGACCATGTGGTATCGGCACTACGAGAGGGACACGGTGTATGTGCTTCCGGACGGCACGGAGATCCCATCGGACCAGATGGACGACCTGCTCCGGGAGGTGGCGCAGCCGAAGCCGCTTTACCGGCAGTCCATCCGGTGCGCTACGTTCGTGGGTGATCTGCTGCTCGAAGACATCGAGAGTCCGTACAAGCACAATCGCTTCCCCTATGTGCTGGTGACGGCATACTGGCTCGGCGAGGGGGACATCCCCGCCGGTCTGGTGCGGGACCTCAAAGACCCGCAGCGCGAGCTGAACAAACGGAGAAGCCAGCTCACTCACATCCTGAACACCATGGCGAACCGGGGCTGGCTGACTCGGCGGGGCTCTCTGACTCCAGACCAGAAACAGCGGCTGGAGATGGCAGGCAGCACGCCGGGCGCGGTCCTCGAATACGAGGGTGACAAGCCGGAACCCTTCGCAACGGACTCTATCCCCACGACATTCTTCCAGACGGATGCGCAGAACACGAACGATATCCGGGAGATCAGCGGGATCAACGAGGCCATGCTCGGCATGGCTCCGGCGTCGCAGTCCGGACGGGCGAAGGAGCTGGATCAGCGTCAGGCGGTCACGTCCATTACCCTCCTCTTCGACAAACTCAGGACGGCGAAGCTCCGCATGCTCCGCCTCCTCTGGGGCGGGGAGGGAAACGTGGGGCTTATACCGCAGTTCTTCACGGAGCCGAAGGTGTTCCGGATCATCAGCGACGCGGGACAGCCGGACTTCGTGGGCGTGAACCAGCCAGTACAAACCGGCATCGATCCGCTCACCGGGCAGGCGGTCACGGCGCTGATGAATGACCTGTCCACGTTTGAATTCGACATGATCGTCACCGACACGCCGGCAACACCCTCACAGAGGGTGGCGGCATTCTACGCCCTCCTGGAGATGGTGAAATCCGGAATCCCCGTTCCGCCGGACATGGTGATCGAGGCGTCAGACCTCCCGCAGAAGGAGGAGCTGAAAGCACGGATGCAGGCGGCACAGCAGGCGCAGCAGACACCTCCGCCGCAGCCGGGCGGGGAAATGTCTCCCGGAATGCCGGGGGCGCCTCCAATGGCTCCGCAGCAGGGGCCGAATCAGGCGGACGTACTGCAGATGATAGCGGGAATGAGGGGCTGAGAAGCCCCTCTTTTTATTTCCAATTCGCGCCGCCGGCGACACGGGCGAACGTCAGAAGGAGGACGACATGAGCGAACTGAAAGATTTTGCAGGACTGAGCGAACAGGCTATAGAGCTGGCGAAGCAGGAAGCCCCGGAGATGTTCCAGGAATCGGAGGAACCTCCCCAGGCTCCGAAGGAACCGGACGAGGGAAATGCAGTACCCGAGGAAAGCGCGGACGGGGCCGCGGAAAAGACCCCCGAGGACAAGCGGGTACCCCTCGCGGCACTTCACGAGGAGCGGGAAAAGAGGCGCCAGCTTCAGCAGAGACTCGAGGCCGTGCAGGACCAGATGAACCAGCTATCCATGGCGCAGATCGAGCAGGCCCGGGCGATGCAGCGCAAGGGGCAGGAGGCTCCGCAGAAAGAGGTAGACCCGCTGGAAGAGCTGATCGAAACGAAGCTCCGCGAGCGGCTGAAGCCCATCGAGCAGGAGACGAAAGCCCAGCAGGCGGCCCGGGAATTCGAAGCGCGGATCACCGTGCAGGAACAGCGTTCGAAGGAGATGCATCCGGACTATGACGAGATATCCGCTCCCGTTCTGGCGTGGCTGAACCAGTGCAAGGATGCCGCCATGCGGGGAGACCGTCAGGCCGCCATGCAGTTCCACTCCTTCATGAACCAGCCGAACCCTGCGGAGGCCGCGTACATGCTCGGCTGCACATTGAGGCACCAGCAGGGGGCGCAGAAAGCGCCCGAACAGCCCGCACCCAGGGCGCAACAGCCGAAGCCGGCGCTCCCCAGGAGCGAGGGAATTCCCGGGGGGGGGGCAGGACCCCAGGGTCAGAGGATCGACCTGGAGAACATGACCACCTCCGAGTGGGCGAAATTGCCCCTGGAGACGAGGAAGCGGCTGCTGCGCGGGGAGGGAATTTAATACTCTAAGGAGGAAATAGAGAATGGCTACCGGATCTTCGACCATTCCCGCGAATCTTGTAAAGAAACTGTGGAGCAAGGATCTCTGGTACGAGGTCCAGGAGGAGCTCTTCTTCAAGCGGTTCACGTCTGAGGGCGCGGACAACATCATCCAGAAAAAGACGGACCTGAAGAAGGACAAGGGCGACCAGATCACCATTCCGCTGCTCATGAAACTGTCCGGCGCCGGTATCACCGGGGACTCGACGCTTGAGGGCAACGAGGAAGTTATGACGTTCTACGATCTGGCGGTGACGGTGAACCAGGTGCGAAACGCCGTGCGCATCGCCGGGCGGTTCGAGGAGCAGCAGAGCGCCGTTGACATGAGGACGGCCGCGAAGACCGCCCTGAAAACGTGGCTGGTGGAACTCATCGAAAAGAGATTTTTTACCACCCTCGGCACCAGCCCCACCAGCTCCAGGGTGCTCTACGGCGGGGACGCAACCGTCCCCGGCGACATCGTGGCGGCGGACAAACTGACTACCGCCCTGATCAGCAAGGGGAAGCGCAAGGCCATGATGGCCTCCCCGAAGATCCGGCCTCTGAAGGTGGACGGCAAGGACTACTACGTGATGGTCGTCCATCCGTACGCCGCCCGGGATCTCAAGACCGATGCCGCATGGCTCGCGGCCCAGCAGTACGCGAATGTACGGGGCGAGAAGAACCCCCTGTTCGACGGTTCCCTGGGAGTCTGGGACGGCGTGGCGCTCTGGGAACACCCCTTTGTCAGACTCACCACAGACGGGGCATCCAGCGCAAACTGCTGCTTCAATACCATCCTCGGCGCACAGGCCGGAGCGTGGGCGGTGGCAAAGGAACCCTTCTGGGAAGAGGACGAATTCGACTACAAGAATCAGGTCGGATTTGCCACCGGAGTGATTGACGGCTTCTCCAAGTCCGTCTTCAACAGTCAGGACTTCGCCACGATCACCATTGTCACCGGCGGAGCTGACGACTAGGGGGTGATTGACCGTGGCTGATGTCACCCTTGGAACCGGAGTGGAGGGGCTGCGGGAATACCTGCTGAACGGCAAGACCAGCAGCACGGCGGGAGACCCCGCGAACGGGAGGGAATCCCTCACGGCCCTGCTGAAGGGGCTGGCGGGGGATTACAAGCTGAAATGCACGCCGGCGACGGCGACACCTCTTGTGTCGGAACTGGCGGCCGCCGCACAGGCGTTCACCATCGACATTTCCCTGGAGACGAATGACGGGGAAGTGCATTCCTGGTACAACGGCCCCGTGAAAATCGCCATAGCGGAGGACGATGTCGGTGAGGGCTGCACGGCGGCAATTCTCCCCACGGCGGGGGAACACATGATGACCAACGGGCACCTGTCCGTGACCGTCACCATGGCAAAGGCAACATGGACAGCGGGTAAAAAGGCAACGCTGACGGTGTCGGATCCTGATACCTCGGCGTTCGGCGGCTGGGCTGCTTCCGATGCGACCTTTGTCGCAACGGTGACGGCTGACGAGACGTAAACACGAGGGGGCTTCGGCCCCCTCATTTTTTGTATGAGGGGGAGTGTGAATGGCTACCTCGATAGCGGATCTGATTTCCTCTGTGCGGTACAGGCTGGTGGATCCAAACGGCACGGACTACAGCGACGGAGAGCTTTTCGACTATCTCCGCGATGCGAATAGAGCGGTTCATTCAACGGTTGCACGGATAAAACCTGAACTGGTGCGGTACTCACAGACCGGAAACACGGTGAGCGGAACGGCTTCCATCTCCCTGACCGGCGGCGACATCCTGCAGGGACTTGCGGTGACGGTGAAAAGCCGGAGGCTGGACAACGTGTCCCCTGACCTGTACTCCAGGGACGACGAGACGGGGGACCCTCGCTCGTACTGGTGTTCCGGTTTCGACACGGTGGACCTGTACCCGACTCCCGACGGCGTTTTTCCCTACACCGTCAGCTATATACCGCAGCCGGCAGATATCACGGCTGACGGGAATTCATCGTGGCCGGTGATGTTCGACCCCTTCCTTGTGGAGTTCGCCACGGCGCGGGCGGGATTGCGGAACGAAGCGGACATGACGCAGGAGGCGTCCTTTATGTCGAACTGGCAGCAGAAGATCATTGAAGCGCTGTCCATGATCGACCAGGGAACCGGCCAGGTGCGGGGGTACTGGTGAGATGATCACGACCAGCAAGCACCCGGAGCGGGATTTTTCCGTCACCCTGCCCCATCTGGCCGGGGGGCTGAATGTTTCTGTCCCTCCGCATGTGGTCGGACTGGATCAGATCGCCGACGGGTGGAATGTCTGGATGTCGCCTGACGGGCAGTTCGAGACCCGCCCCGGCATGACGGTCGTCACGGAAACGGCGCTGGCGAAGCGGATAGACGGCGGATTCTATTCTCCCACCCTGTCGAAGATGCTCCTGGTGTGCGATCAGAAGCTATATACGCTGAACGAGACCACTGGGGCAACCTCCGAAGTCGGGGCTGTGAGCGGCACGAATGCCCCGTCATTCGTCGACTACCGCGGGAAGTGCTTCCTCGCCACCGGCGGGGCGCTGCAGATGTACGACGGTTCGACCCTGGCGGCCGTGACGAGCCTGACGAGCAACCCGGCCCCGGCGTATGCCCTCTATCTGCAGGCGTGGAATAACCGGCTGTGGGTCGCTGAGACGGGCTCGAAGGTGTGCTTCTCCGGCACGAGGGATTTTGAGGACTGGGGCGGCGGGATTTCCGACTCCGGAGGATTCCTCTACGTGGAGGACGGCGACGGGGCGCAGGTCACCGGGCTGGGGATGCTCGAGGGGATGCCGATCGTGTTCAAGGGGAATGCGTCCGGAGGGCCGTACACCATCGCGCGGATCAACGGATCTTCCGTTGACGACTTCGCGGCGGAGACGCTAACGAAAGACCTTTCCTGCGTCAACGGGAGGACCGTGAAAAATTACCTGAACGACCTGCTGTTCGTCGGTCAGGAGGGGCTGTATTCCCACCGGCAGGTACAGGATTACACCAACCCCAGGGTATTCCCCATGTCCCTGCGCGTGTCGCCGCTCTTTCGGGCGTACTCTCCGCTGGATGGCGTCTACGACCAGGTGACGGGAAATTATTTCCTCGTGACGTCCCTGCCCGTCCTGGTCTATCACGTCCCTACGGAAAGCTGGTATCAGTGGAAGACGGGGTTTGTCCCGAAAAGCTGCTTCCTGGGGAGCGCCGGCGGGGTGCTGTTCGGCGCGGAGGATGGCCACGTGTACAGGTTCAAGCGGGATTCCGGAGTATACACCGACAACGGCGAGCTGTTCATCTCCTCGTTCACCACGGGGGTTATCAACGTGGATGGCCCCGCGAGGGAAAAGCTCTGGAAGTGGCTGCACATTGCTCTGTCACCGCTCTCGGACGGTTCGTTCTCCGTGGAGTGGCGGAAGAATTTTGGTTTTAGTTACGTCTCCGCTCAAAGCGAGGCGGTGAGTTCCGATCTTGTCCTCGGATGGGACGGCGGATTCTGCTGGGACGAGGACGGTATCGGATGGGATCAGGATTCTTTCCTGACGAGGCGGCGCCGAATGTCGTACCGTGGGCGGGATCTGCAGGTGAGGGTGGCGTCGAACGGCGGGTTCCGGCTGACGTCGCTGACCGTGACCGGGGCGACCCTCCGCGGTGCCGGAGATACATGGAGGTGATGAGATGACCTATTCACAGAAGAATCCCATAGCGTTCAACGAGAAGCCGGCGAGCTCGGTGAAGATGAACGAGGAATTCGTACAGATTTACGGGGCGCTAAATGAGATTGACGGACTGAAGGCCCCGCTGGAAAGCCCGGCTCTGACTGGTTCCCCTACAGCCCCCACGCAGGCGGCTGACGATGACAGCACAAAACTCGCCACGACTGCCTTCGTGAAGGACGTGGTGGCAGACTATGCCCCGCTGGAAAGCCCGGCTCTGACTGGTTTCCCTACAGCCCCGACTCAGCCAGCGAGTGACAACAGCACGAAGATTGCTACTACAAAATTCGTCAAAGATCAAGAGTATTTCAACAAAGTCAACATCCTCGGTACGGTATCGCAATCCTCCGGTTTCCCCACAGGTGCGGTGATCGAGCGGGGGAGTAACGCAAACGGAGAGTACGTGAAATTTGCGGATGGGACGGTGATATGCTGGGCTTCCGGGAAGACACTCACGTATAAAAACGATAGCGTTTTGAGTATAACGTGGACATTCCCTGTGCAGACTGTAGGTGCTGCGTTCCACTCTATCATCACATCGACCCCAGCCGCCGGGCACAGAGACGCAGTCAGTTACCGGGCGGGCGTGAGTAATTCGTCGGTTGAGCTTGGCGTTATTGATGATGGGGCAGGTTTTTCTTCAGGGGATACGCTTGGTGCAGGGCTGTTTCTGATCGGGAGGTGGTTCTAGATGATTCTCAAACTCAGCCCCCAGAGGCGTGATGATACCCTCACCCTCATCAAACAGGGGGATGCTCTCACAATCAACGGCACGGTCTACGATTTCACCCCTCTCCCTGACGGTGCAACCCTGCCAAGAGAGGCTATTGACTGCAAGTGGATATGCGGGAACGTGGAACGGGTCAACGGGGAGCTGGTTATCCCCATCCTCCTCCCCCATGGGCCGGACGCTTCGGAATCGGTGCGGTTCCCAGGACCCCTTACTATAACTTCTGACGGACAGGTGGTGTTGCCAAAATGATCGATTGGGGAAAGGTGGTTACTCCGGAAGAGAAGCTGGGGCGGAAGCGGCAGGAAAAACTGAACGATTTAGCGAGGAAGCGATGGGAGCAGGAGACTGCTCCTTTTTCATTTCAGGGCTGCCTTTTCGATACCTCGGAACGGTCACAGGTGAAATACCTGATGGCTTCGCAGGGTTCGAGTGACGAGGAATGGAAGACGGCCACCGGCGATTGGGTGCTCCTTACTCCGGTGGACTTCCACGCCATGATCGACGCATACAAGAAATTCGTCCGGGGGCTGTTCGTCCGCGAGGCGGCATTGTCCGAACAGGTGAAGGGCTGCAAGACCATGGAAGATATCGACGCAGTGAGGTGGTGAGAATATGGCCAATCCGCAGAGCGAATGGCAGAAGCTGCTGTACGGTCCGAAGAATATCTTCTTCAACCCGCAGCCTGTGAATTTCGGCAACTTCGCCGAGCCGGAGGTCCCGGAGGTGTCAATCCCCGAGAATGATTCCGGCGGCGGAGGAGGATATACAGGGGGCGAGGGTGGGGGGAGCGAGTTCCCCGGCATGAGCGACTACGAGCAGGGGATAGCCCAGCGGAACGGAACTCCCCTGCTGACCGATCCGGCCTTCTGGGGAGGGCAGTGGAGCCCGGACATAACGGCCCGGGATGTATTCGGGGCCTACGGAAAGTATATGGGTAATCCCCTGACAGGCGGGTTTGCCATGGCGAAAGCCTACATGAACCCGACCAAAGATCCGCTGGTGCAGAAGGCATTGGGGCAGTATCTTCAGGAGTTCGCGCCCCACATGAGCCTGGACCAGGTGCTGAAGGAGATCAATACTCTTTACGCCGCGAACCCGTCTTCCAAGGTCAACGCCCTGGACACGATAGCGGGGTACGCCCTCGGGCTGGGGCCGCTGGCAAGCCAGTACCAGAGTGCCGTACTCTCCGGGATCATGGCACCGCATGAACTGGCTCAGCAGGCACGGGGTATGAGCTGGATGGGGTTGAACCCGACGGCAGGATCATGGTCATACGCTACTCCCACTCAGTTTTCTATGGATCCGAATACCGGCCGGTCAACGTACAGCCAGTTCGAGAAATCCCCCATCGGCATGCTCACCAGCGCCTACCTGGACAGCATGAAGGATGGAACCCTGGGGAGGTCGACATACAACGCCTACCGCGGAGAATACACCTCGGCGGGTGACATGCTTGCCGATGCTGCGAGAGAAGCGCAGACGAGCCAAATGAACAGGGAACTGTCCCGAGAGTGGATGGGAGATGTTCTCTCTGGCCGGACAGACAAGAATTTTGGCGACTGGAAGGGCGGTTACAACGGCGGCGAAGGCGGTTCGGACAACGGACACGATCACGATTCAGGGTTTTCTGACGCTCCCGGCGGCAACATGGAAGGGGGGTACAGGTAATGGCGCTGGAAAAATTTCCTACATTGACGATAGGCCCGAATGCGAACACAGGTGCCCCCTCCAAAAACATGTCCTTAACCGACTTGACGAAGTGGATGCAAAATAATGCGTCGCTCAACGCTTACAACTGGGGCAACTACTATCAGAGCAACGCGAAGGCGGCACAGGACGCGGCAAGCCAGGGATTGAACAATTATATGGGATCTGTCCAGGGGCTTCAGGGGCTCTACAGCAACCTGACAAACCAGGCACAGGCGGCGACAAAACAGGGGCAGACCCAGCAGAACCAGGCAAACAACTGGTACCAGAACGCGATGAAGTATTACAACCCGGCGCAGCGGCAGCAGAATATCCAGAGCGGTACGGTGCCTGACGCGACGAAGCAGTACCTGCAGAACATCTACAATTCCCAAATGGGCAACCTGCAGAACGACCTGGACAAATCCTATTCTCTCGAACAGCGGAGGATACAGGATAACCTCGGAGCGAGGGGAGTGCTCAACAGTCAGACGGCAGCCAACGCCCTGGCGCAGATGATGCAAAACAAGGGCGACCAGCTGCTTTCCGGTGCGAACACCTACAACACGCAGTTGATGCAGAACCTTGTTGACGCACCATACAAGCAACTCGAGGCGAGCATCCAGAACCTCGGAGCGCAGACGGGGGCGGCTCAGGGATTGTCCGGCATCGCCAACCAATGGCTTCAGTCCCAGCTTTCGGGGATGAACAGTCAGGCCCAGTGGGGCGCACAGGTGCCGCAGGCCATGGCACAGGGATACCAGATGGCAAAGGGAATGTACGACATCCCGGCGGCCATGTACCAGCAGTACAACAACCAGCTTCAGGATCTTTGGGGCAACCTGGGGAACTGGAGCACGGAGATCGAGCGGGCGAAGATCGCAGGGGACGCGGGTTCGGACGGCGACTGGATGACCGGGATAGGCGGCCTCATCGGCGCCATCGGCGGGCTGTTTTAAGGGGGGTGGCGTGAGTGGCATTTGAAGATCTGCTGAAAAATTACAGTGTGCTGAACTCTTCCCCGTGGGACCGTCCTCCGGAACTTCCCGTGCCGGAACCGTCCGCCCTCGTGAACGGTCCGAATTACGGTCCGGGGATACGGCGCTCCCTCTCGCAGGGCATGGACCTTGTGGAGCCGGACAGGAAGGCGGCACGGAGCCGGGCACTGGACAACATCGGCCCCATGTTGGCGTTCCTGCCGCTGATGCTCGCGGGGACGAAGAACCGGAAAAAGGGGCTGGCGGCGTTCGCTTCCGCCATGGCCAACGGGATTACCCGGGAAAGGGAGTCACAGGACGCCCTCGAGGTGTGGCGGGCGGAGCAGCTGAACTCCAGAAAAACACGGGAAGCGGCGGCAATCATGGAGGAGATCAAGGAAGCGCGGTCGATGATGGAGAAGGCCGCCGGGCTGGATCCTTCACTGTGGGGAAACGCGGAGTTCATAACGGCTTATCAGACGGGAGACATTACCTATCTCCCCAGGGCCGGGTGGAAGCCTCCATCCAAGGAGGAACGCAAATCCTTCCAGCTGGCGGAGATCGGCGGGAGGAAGGTGGTGTTCGACCCGGCAACGGGGGAAGTCGTGCGAGATGTCGGGTCGGCCCGCATTCCAGGGACCGGGGTGCCGAAGCAGGAGAACCCCGTTACCGTCGCGGAGAAGACCATTTTTTCCTACCTGATGAACGGCGGAGACCCGTCGAGACTGAAGCCCGTGGAACAGTCCATTGCCATGAAAAAGGGGTGGATCCCGGAGGAGCGTGGGGACATCAAGCGCACGGACAAGGATGCCATATACCGGTATGTCCGGGGAGGGACTGACCTGTTCGGCAACCGCACAGAAGGTTTGGCGAACCTCGCAAAGGCTCCGGAACAGGCGAGACAAGCGCTAGCGGTGAGGTACGGCGAAGGGACGCCGGAATATCAATATGCTCTGTCTCTGCTTATTGAAGACCCCACATCGCCGCATTATCCGGTGGGGGGAGCGCCGGCAGCTGCGCCTAAGCCGGCTCCAACGCCCTCCCCGATTACTCCGGGGAAGTTTGACGCGAAGGCCAGGGAAATACTGACCCAGTTCAACGGGGACGTGAGCGCGGCGAAAGCGTATATCGACGGGCTTTCCTTCCGGGATGAGCAAAACAGGGCTGAAGCCCTGGCGGCATTGATGAGGGTGGCGGGGACGCCCCCGAGATAAGGGGGTGAAACCGTGAATCCTTTCGAGGAAGAAAACCCTTTTGAAACAGCAGAAAATCCATTTGAGGCAGAACTTGAATCCATCGTCTACAAGGAGAACCCCATCAGCGCGGCATTGAAGAATACTCTGTACGAGACCGGCGGGGCGGTTATGAGGGTGCTCGAGCCCCTTGACCGTCCCCGGTCCGCCATTGTCGCAGCGCTCGGAGACCGTCCGGAAGGGTCCGTCACGCAGGCCCTTAAGGGGGAGATCCATCCCTCCTGGGGGGAACTGATGCCCGAGAAGATCACCATCCCCCAGTACGAGCACGGCGGAATCCTCGGGCGGGGAGCGGGACGGAAGGAAGACCTCGACGTAAAACCGGCGGCTGCTCTTGCGGCGGACATTATCGCCGACCCCCTGAACCTCCTTGGTGTGGGGACGCTGACGAAACTGGGCAAATCCGGGAAGATCCTCGGTAATATTGCGAAGGTGCACGGCGATGAGATAGGAAAGATCATCGGCTCAAATGCGGCGGCCGACATTCTGGCGGCGATCCGGGGCAAAGTTCCCGGCGTGACGGCTTATCTGAAGGGGAAGGGTATTTCTAACGCCACTATCGAGGTGGCTGGCAGGGCGACACAGGCCCTGTTCGACACCCTTCCGGAACAGGCGAAGGCGGGGCAGTGGGCCTTCGCGAGGCTAGGGCCGGTGACGACCCCCCGCTTTGTGAACGAGGCGGCTGCAAAGGGAGTTGAGGCGGTCAGACGAAGAATTCCGAAGACCACCCTGGGAAAGCTCTTCTCCACCAGGACGGGGGATGACGTTTTCGACCGGGGAGCCCGGGAGATCGACCGCATCCACCAGACGCGGAAGAACGACATTATGGAGTACGGGAAACGGGCACGGGATTTGACGGATGCAGACCCGGCGCAGTTCGGCGGGGCGTCTCCGGCGGGGTGGTATGAGCGGGGCGGGACCGGTGACCTTGCCGACCTGACCAAAACTCTGAACCGCTCCCAGCTTGACGAGATGAAGGCCCGTGGAATCCCGATAGAAGAGATTTCTGAGCAGGGGTACAGCTATGCTCCCCACATCGCCGCAGAGGAGGAGGGGGTAATCGCCAGGCTGTTCGGCAGCCTCGACCGCCGGAGGACGTCGACCTATACACCCCACCGGCTGCAGAGGGATATCCGGTGGATCAAAGACCCCAACAGCGGGCAGGAGTTCATTGATTCCGTGTCGCGTTTCGCCCACGAGCAGGGAATAAAGGCGGATTCGCTCGTCACGCGGCAGGCGTCCGTGGACGAGATCAACAAAGCCTTTGGGAAGGATTTCTTCAAGGGCGACCTTGCGGAGTCCGTGACCATCGCCGCCCTGCGGAATGAACGCGCCCTGCACGGAGCTCGGCAACTGGAATACTTCATCACGAAGGCGCAGGAGGACCTGGCGAAGGTCGGAGGAGTCGCCCCCGCCGGGTGGCGGACTCCGAACCTTGCGACGCCGAAACGGTTCATTGTGACCGACAGCGGGACCGTGGCCATAAAGTCGAAGCTGGACCAGTTGACGGGAACACCCATGGCGCCGGAGAAGGCCCGCTTCCTTGAAGCCCGGTGGAAGGAAATCGCCCGTCCGGATGAGGCGGCGAAAGAACTGAAGGACCTCTTCACGGGCTATACCTCCCTGTGGAAGCGCTATACCTTGTTCCCTTTCACGGAATACCACTTCCGGAACATGGTGGGAGACCTGTGGAACGGGTGGGCGCAGGGGTGGAAGGGCAGCCAGATCCCGGGGGACGTGTACGAGGCCATGCTGATCCAGCGGGGGAAGAACCCGCTGATCAAGGGGGCCGGCGTGTACGGAGACCTCCCCGGAGACGTCCTGAAGCGTGCGGCGGAGGATTACGGTGTGATCGGCTCCGGACAGTACGGCGAGATTTCAAACCTGCTGGGGCCCATCGAATCAAAGAAGGGGCTCGAACGGCTGAGAAGCGAACTCTGGAACCTCGATACCCCTGTACAGGTGGGGCAGTTCCTGGAGGATAACAGGCGCCTGGGACTGTTCAAGCGGCTGGTGCAGAACGGCGAGACTTACGAGGGCGCCGCGGCGGCCGTGAAAAAGGCCCTGTACGACTACAACGACCTGACGGAATTCGAGAAGGGAATCCGGCGATGGGCGATACCGTTTTATACCTGGTATAGGAAAAACCTCCCCGCGCAAATCGAGAACCTTATCCGGCGCCCGGGAAAGGTGAACGTCCTGCCGAAGGCGAAGGCGCACATCGAAGGATCGAGCGAGACGGATATCCCGGAGGGTCTCCGGCCGGCATGGATGCGCCGGGGGTTTTCGATCCACACGGGGCAGGACGAGCACGGGAATGAAAACTTTGCAATTCTGGGAAGCTACCTCCCCACGGCTGATCTGTTCTCCCTGGGGAGCGGCGAAGACGACCTGCTGACGGGGATCATGTCAAACGTGAACCCGCTCATCAAGGTGCCCGTCGAACTCAGCGGCAACAAAAACTTTTTCTTCGAGCGACCCGTGGACCGACTTCGTGACAAGGACGCCGGAGTGCTTGAGCGCGGAGGCCCTCTGCTCGGGAACGAGCGCACGGATTTCCTAGGGATGGACCTTCCCACCAGCGCGGTAAAGCTCTCGGAGCTGCTGCCCTTCACCCGGCTGCTGTCCACCCTGGACCGGCTGAATCCCTTCGGGATCTTCGACGAGGGGGAAGACTTCGATCCTGCCGTTCTCCGGGAGGGGCAGATCAAAACACGTCCCTACCACACGGAGATGGACACCCTGTCGAAGCTGATGAAGGCCATCACCGGCCTGAAGATTTACCCGGTGGACGTGGAGCGGGAAGCCATGTACAACATGGAATCCCTGAAGCGTGAGGGAGTACAGGCGCCCGGGCTGAACGCCGCGAATATCCGCGCCATGATCCGAAAGGCATTAATGGAAGGGGACACGGACTCAGCGGAGAGGTATCAGGGGCTGCTTGAGGTCCTGCTTGAAAAGCTCGAGCGGGAAACCGCCCTGTATGACAGGTACACGGAATCAAGGAGGTAGCCGCGTGGGAGATCTGTCGAAGAATTTTTCACGGAAGGAATTTGCGTGCAAGTGCTGCGGGGAGGCTGAGGTCTCCCCGCTTCTCGTCGAGCAGCTGCAGCGTCTCCGGGATTACACCGGGGAGCCCGTCAGGATTACCAGCGGGTTCAGATGCGCGAAACACAACGCCGCCGTTGGGGGCGCGATAAACTCCCAGCACCTTAAGGGGCTGGCGGCGGATATAGTTGTGTCCTGGTGGCCGGCTGACGACCTGCTCAGACTGCTGAGGGTGCTGGTGCGGGCAAACGCGCTGTACGTGGGGTATGCGTACAAGATCAGCAAGAGCGCTGTCCATATCGACGTGCGGGAGCCTGAGAGCCTGACGGTGGTGTCGTGGCGGAGGTGAACGATGGAATCTCAAAACATCGGATTTGAAGGTCTGAAACAAGACATCACCGAAATAAAACGCACCCTCGACAGGCTTGCGGAAGCGACAACAACCCTCGCCCTGCATTCCCAGCGGCTAAATAACCTCGAAACCCGTGTGGGGAAGGTTGAAGGGAGCCTGGACGAATCGTGGGAGGATATGCGCAGGATGCAGACTACCTGTGCACTGCGGGAAAGGGTGTATCAGTTCGGGCTGCGCAAGATGGAGGCGGCCCCGGTGAGCAGGGAGGACTGGCTGAATGCCCTGCTGGGAAGCGCCCTGCGGAACGGGCTGTGGATTGCGCTGACGGCGGCGATTACGGGGCTGATCACCGTCTATGTGGGGAGGTGACGAAGTGCCGGATTTCCGGAAGTGGTTCTGGACACAGGTGTTCAAGGAATTCGAGGCGCGGGATTTGCTTGTTCTCGTGGTGGTGCTGGCGGTGTTCGCCCTGATCTACAACGACAAAATCAGCGCCGAGCATACGGCGAGCGTCCTGTCCGGGCTGGTGGGGTACGCCCTGGGGCGCCCCGGAGGGGGGAAGGTGGAATGAGGAGATGGCTGTGTGCCGTGTTGATCGTTGTTCTATTGGGATGGTTGTGGACTTCCGGCCGGCTGGAATTGCTCTGGCTCTCTCTCATCGGGCTTGGCGGCGCAGGCTCCGCGAAGCTCGCGAAGGACTACGCAGAGAAAAAGAAGGCTGTGGACGTCGCCTCGGAAGAAATGAAGACGACGATCGGGAACGCGCGCGTCGTCCTGGAGAAGCATAAAAGGGAGGTGGAGGAACATGAGAAAAGTATTCCTTCTGATGATCGCGCTCTTATTGCTGGCGCCAATGAGCGCGAGCGCCGACGAAATCCGGCTGTCCCCGGACGGGCTGACGGTGCTGGTCCCGGTGGCGATGTTCCGGGCAAGGGAGGCTGATCTGTTGCTCCTGGACGTGCTCAAGCGTCAGAACGCCGAGAAAGCGGAGATTATCGCCACCCTGACCGGCCAGGTGGAACGGGAACAGATTCTTCGCGATCAGGAACGCAGGGCTGCGGAAGCCCTGCAGGTTTCCCTCAGGGGCGAGGTGGCGAAGGCAAAATCAACCTATGGAATCCTCGGCTTTCTCGCCGGGGGAATCACCGTCGGACTGGCGAAATGAAGAAAGGGGGGCTATTTCGCCCCCCTTCTTTTCGTCCTCAACAGCTTTTCTTCGAAGTAAAATACTTTGCGTAAGGATGGCGGAGGGCACCCGTTCACCACCCTACGCAAAGAGCGTTCTCCGTCTCCTGACGGGTCCCACCTGTAGAATATGCGGATGGAATCCTCGCAGACGTCGATTCGCTCTATGATCGAATGGAGGAAGTCCTTCATCTGGTCGCCGCTTCCGAGGGAAAGGATTCCGGTCAGAAGGGACCTCCATGCCCGGCAGTCTTTTTTCGTCACGGGGATCTTCTCCCCGGATCGTTTTTCCAGTTCGATCATCCGGTCAATCTCTTCCATCCTCGAATTGATTTCCCCCATCCGTTCACGGACATCCTTCCGGTCAAGCACCCCCTCCTCTATTGCCCCAAGAAGGTTGTTTTTTCGCCTCAGGAGCACTTCCCTTTCCTTCGATAGCATATTTGCCCTCTTTTTGGAATCCTTGCGCTCCAGGGTCGTTTTTTCGTTGCTCAGGGCCATGAGGGCAAAGAGGGTCTCCTCTGACAAAAACTTTTCTTTGACGTCTTCGAGGACCGCGGTTTCGAGGTCTTCCTTCCGGATGTTCTTCTGGGCGCATGCCGATGATCCGGAATTGCTGTTCTTCGTGCAGCGGTAGTATCTCCATGATTCTTTCCTGCCTACGGTCATGGTGATCATGGGAGATCCGCACAGGCCGCAGTAGACGAGACCCGAGAGCAGCCACGGCGACAGGTCCGTTTCAGCCTTCCTCGATGCCTGGCGCTTTGTCTTTTTCGCGGCCACCCTGGCGGCGGTGTCTCCGTCGATGATCGGTTCCCATGCGTTTTCTACGGTGACCCATTCGCTTTCCGGCTTGAACTTGTGGCCCGGGCGGGAGTTGTCCTCGCGGTTGAAGACCAGCCTGCCCAGATATGCGGGTTGATTTTTGAAGAGAATGTAATGGAGGCTGCTGACCGTCCAGTCTCCTCCCCGGGGAGAGCGAAGGCCCCGGGCGTTGAGATCGTAGGCGATGGACTTGAGCCCCTTCCCGCCGGCAAAGGAGGCGTAAATTTCCCGCACCAGGGGGGCCGTCTCCGGGTCTGGTTCCCACCGTACTTTCCCCTTGCCATGTTCGTTTTTTACCTCGACGCGGCGGAGCCCGAAGGGGGGTTTCCCCCCGCAGGAATACCCCTGGGCGGCCGTCTGCTTCTGCCCCCGGCTGGTTTCTACCGCGAGGTTCAGGCTGTACCATTCATCCACGACCTCGATGATTCCTTCGAGCAAGCGGCCGGCGGGCGTATCGTCGAAGTCCTGCTTCACGAAGAAGAGATCGATCCCCTTCTTCCGGAGCAGGGCCTTGTAGAGGATGGCGTCCTCGCGGGATCTGGCGAACCTGGAATTTTCGTAGCAGATGATTGCGGAAAAGGGCGGGGAGGTTTGCTTCGCCCGGAAGATCATCTCCTGGAAGGCGGGGCGGTCGGCGGTACGGGCGGATTCCCCCTCGTCGGAATAGACGTCCTCCACATCGTAGCCGCTCCTGGCGGCGAACTCGCGGCACGCGGCCTCCTGGGAGGGAAGGGACGATCCCCTGTCAACCTGCTGCCCGGTGGAGACTCGAAGGTAGATGGCGGCTTTCATTGGATCCTCCTGGAATCGCCTCCAAAAACACTGAAGGTCTCAGGTAAAAACGGCGAAATTACTTTGTCTCTGGTATATCCTCAGGATTGAATCTGTGTGTAGGCAGCGTGAAAGGACCGTAGGGGCCGAGCGCTGTCATGGAGAGCAGGTGATCGCGAATTGCCGAGTACAACATGGACGATGCGTTGACATAAAATAGCCGCTTGAATTTCAGTAAATCCTGTGCAGTTGCATCCTCGGGGAAAGCACAGGCGAACAACCCGAAAATAGACAAGCCGAAATCGTATGGTGCCTTCTTGCGGTCCGAGTTTTCCGACAGCCCGACGTACAGGGCGATATTCCACCTGTCGGTGGCATCGGGAGCCTGAATCATGTTTGACGTCACTTCAACATCGGGAATGACATATGATTCCGGCTCGAACTCTTTGTTGGCCGCCATGAAGGAGCTGGTATAAAAGTATCTGATTAGTTCGAATGGAGCGTTCATGATACCTTCAGATGATCCTGGTTCACTGACCAAGATGTGTGTTCTCCGGCCTGACGCGCGGCCTGCTTTTCAAGCGCTTGATTCGATCCGCATGATTCTGTTGACCAAAGATTGAACATTGCAAGCCGTACGGACTTCTCCACTTGATGGCACATTGTATCAAGTATTTCTTTGACAATCCCCTTGTTCTCTGTTGTTTTCAGCAAGGACCCGACAATATAGGCGTTTATGCTCTGTCCTTCGGCTTCAGCTGTCTCGGTGACTGCCTTGTGCAGGGATCGAGGCATACGCAGAAGCATCTTCCCGCTGTATTCCTGAAGGTCCTCTCTCTTCGGTTCCGGAATGGGAAGTCCCTCGG
This sequence comes from uncultured Syntrophaceae bacterium, assembly GCA_964641935.1. Classification (GTDB taxonomy): domain Bacteria; phylum Desulfobacterota; class Syntrophia; order Syntrophales; family PHBD01; genus PHBD01. The sequence continues at coordinate 7,207 of CAZXMK010000005.1, read as the reverse complement.
AAAGGCAACGTTCAAAGATACCTTTTTTTATTTCGGTCAGCATGGCCCGGGCTTCTTCGTACGTCTCTCCCCATGCGTTCGCTGATAATCTTCCGAGCTCCGGGTGACAAAACACAACGCCGCCGCCATCCTCCGTGGATAGCTCTATGACTTCCGTCGTATACGGGAGATTCATGTAATAGTCCAGGTTTTTCATGTTTACCGCCTCCGGTTGTTTTCTTCGATGTCTTTAATTTTATCAAGCGCCTCCAGGGCCTCCGCTGCTCTTTTGAGATACCACCTCGAGACCTTGTTTTTATGCTGTACTATGACCAGCGATCCATCCGGTGCAAAATCTTCATGGAAATACCCGGGAAACAATTTGTAGCAAGCACTTATCAAGGGATGCCGAAAAACACAATGAGATCCTTTTTGGCTTGCCAGCGCGAAACCGTGAGACTCCAAAACACTTCTTACGGTAGAGTACTGTTCTTCGGTGATGCGCTTCCATGAGTCTATGGTTTTTTCCAGGGTGGACAAAAGAGAAACACCTGCCTCTTTCTAGCCTTGGTATCATATACGATACTATCAAAAAAATCCATCCGTAGAAAAACGGATCGCAACGTCACGCTACAGTGGGTATTCTTCATATAGTTCTCCGCCCCATTAGCCGATCTTTACCATTCCGTTGACGTCACCGATATGGTCCAGGGCGTTTCGGCGGCGGGAGGTGGGTAACGCCATAATGGAAATTATTTTTTATAGTTTTCGTACATTTCATCTAAAGGGTTTTTCTCTGTTACCGGGGTGCTCTCTGATGTGTTTTCTTCAAAGGGATTTGTTGAATTTTTAGGCTGTTGGATATGCCCGATATCAAACCAGGCAAAATCACGCGCAACTTCTCCGCTATTAGAAGGCGCCAACATTTGGGTTTGTCCTGTAGCAGTGTCGATCTTTATGGCGGATTTGTTCCAGATTGAAATAACTTGGTATCTCCCAATTTCAAGAATTGGGCTATGGGCCATAATGGGATGTCCAATAAAAAGAGCTCCAATAATCACCCCAGCTAATACTGCGAGCAAATAGCGTTTCATCTGTTTCCCCCTCCTCACGGTCTGTGGTCCAGTTCTAATTCTACATTTTCCCCATCCAATTTCCTGATAGCATAATGAACCATAGCATCCCAAGGGAATCTTTTGCGTGTTGGATCAAGATAAAGATAATCAACAACAGGAATTATTTCATACGCTCTATATGAGACTTGAATATCTCCAAGGATTCGAAGTATTGTTGAATTTAAAGCATTCGCTCGTGCAAGACGAGTTCGTGTAGTCATGTTCGCCATTTCGTGTCCACCAATATAGCCATTTACATATGATGCTTTTTCGCGATCACTCGCGCTATACCAAAAAGATGCGAAGTCTGCACTAGTGCGTGCTATACAAGGAATGGATAATGTAAAAAGAAATGAAATAGCAAAAAGTAATACATTCCGTTTCATTGCTATTCCTCCTTTCACTGCCATATCTCACGGCCTATGATCCAGTTCCAGATCCGCCTTCACGATTTTTCCCCGCACTTTCACATATTCAATGTCAAGGTCTTCCTGTGTGTATGATATTTCCCTTCCGTCAGAGGACGCCAGCTTTCCCCCCCCGTCCGGCCGGGGATAGATTTTCTTGATGACCGGGTTCCCGTTGATTTCAACGAGCACCAGACTGCCCGCCCCCACTTCGGCCGCCGGGTTCACCACGACCACGGCGTTCGGTGGTATTCCGAAATCCACCATGCTGGAGCCGTCCGTGCATAGGGCGAACGGAGGCCTGAAAGGGTCAATGGGGCCGAGCTTATGCTCAACCACAACCTCGTAATCTTCGGGGCCGCAGCTTGTGATGTCGCCGTAGGTCACTCCCACACCTCCGCAGTGGGCTGTGTATTCAGCCGGGACCCGGGGAACGAAGACCAGGTTGTTGCGGTTGTTCTTCGCCTTTAGGGAGAACAGCCCTCCGGGCAGGCGCGTGTACTTTGCGGCCCAGTCCCGGGCCAGCTGGGAAAGGGTGATGGGGGTGTCGGATGGAGTACTGTCATCTTCAAGTAAATAGGCGGCAGAGACCCCGAGAATTGGAGCAATTTTTTCTAACGAGGCCCGCTCTGGAGTCTCCTTGTTGTTTTCCCACTTAGAGATGCTGACCGCATGAACGTCCGCGAGCTCGGCCAGTTTCCCTTGAGTTAATCCTTTCTCCTTGCGTAGCTTTTTGATTTTGTCTCCTGAAGTCACATCGTCACCCCTCTCTCAGCACAGGGAAAACATAGCCCAACGACTAATAAAAAGCAATAGACATAACGCTAAATATTTCTTAGCCTAAAAGCTTATTTCCCTATTGACTTAGCGCAAGGGCTAATTTATAATCTGCGTTACAGTCGATAGACTAAGCGGAAGGGGGTGTGCAAATGGGCATCGGAACCAACATTGCAACAGTAAGGAAAGCGAAGGGGCTTACTCAGGCTGAGCTTAGCGAGAAAATTAACATTCACCCCATCACTCTTTCGAACTGGGAACGTGAAAAAAAAGAACTTAAAGCGTTTCAGATAAACAAGTTAGCGGCAGCGCTGGAATGTGATCCGAGTGAGCTACTAAACCCTACGAACCCCTCCGGGGAACGAACCATCACCAAAAAATCGACCGTTCCTACGAAGTAACCATCTCCGGTTCCCCGGAGGCGCTTCGGGAACTGATAGGCCCTGGCCGGTGATCCGCCGGGAAGAACCTTGACAGCCGAACAGAGCACTCGAAGAAGGGAGGGACATTCAATGACACGTGAAGAAACTGCTGAGCTGAAAGAACACCTGAAGGTTTTTATCAGGCGGGTTTGCAGACGGGATCAGATTCAGGTGATTCCGGAAGAATTCCTGATTCTCCCGGACATCATCGATCGGTTTGCTTCGTTGGACACGGCCGCCGCCGGGATCATCGCGGATGCCTTAAGTAGTGCCCGTCACGAGCTGACTGTACTGCTCAACTGTTTTGCCCTGCCGGGAGGCGCTGAATACAGCTGGAAAGTGGATACCGAAGAAGCTGTCGGGAAGATAGACCAGGCTCTCAGCGCACTCGGAGGCCGCCATGGCCAGACGGATTCTGAAGGTTGAATCCGCATTCCGCTTCCCGGACTTCGCCGCGTTCGCGGCAGCTGAGCCTGCGGCGGCAGAGAAGGCGGCATGCGCGTTAAGGAGGGTGGTTGAAGGTGCTGAAGCTGTTGGCAATGACAGGGGCTGTACGAGGCCCTTACGGGAGGGGGTTTCTGCATGATCTGCTGCGGACGGTGCGAAAACTACGTCAAATCATTTGACCATGACCGGCACAGGAAATGCCGGGCCACGGGACAGCGGCACTGGCCGGGAGACTCGGCCTACGAGTGCCCGCACATCATTCTTTCGGAACGGCTTTGGGAACGGCGGAACGCGCTGCGGTAATCCAGCAAAAATCACAACCTCGGGGAGGGAAAGGAAATGGCGAAGTGGATCAAGAAGCGCAACAAGTGGATTCGGCTTTCAGTGCTCGGGATCGTGCTGGCGGTTCAGATTCCCCTGATGGCACGTTTTGTTCCGGGATACGGGCTGTGGAGGGTGGTCCGGGAATGCCGGTCAGGAATAGCGGACGCCGTGCGCGAGGCGCTTGCATGAACGATCCGCAGGCTTTCATGGCGTCGTTCCTTGCCGGGTGCTTTATAGCCTGGGTGGTGGACTGGATGGTGCGGCATGGGGAGTGAGGCCGATTTCGACGCGAGGCTGAAAGAAATGCTCGTGCGACGGCTGGGGTTGTTGAGGAGCCTGGAGAACATCGGCAGGCTGAAGCGGGATCTGTTGATTGATTTCCGGCGCTGGCGTCCGAACCGTCCGTGGATGTTCCATTTGGTTTCGATCCCATGCGACAAGAAGGTATACGCCGCGCTCGGTCTGGCTCTTACGGAATGCTACGGGCGATATGAAGCGGAATACGAAGACTGTGAGGCTGAAATTGACCGCGCTCTTGCCGGGAAGGACGGCCGGAATCCGAAATTTTTCAGCGGGATGTCTGGAGGTGTGGGTATGAAGATGGCCGAGGATATGAAGACCGAGGATCTGAAGAAGTGCACCGAAGACCTGAAGGCCTTTCTCGACGGCGCCGGGATAGACAACAGGAGACGGGACGAGAAGGTGTCAGATGACTACGACGATGACGACGAGGAAGAATAAAACCTCCGCTTTCGCGGAGGCCTGTCAATGGAACGAGTCAGGTGCTACGAACACCTGCCTCACATTTTAACACACAGTGAGGAGGGATGAACGATGGCCGAAGTAACGGCGCAATACATCCTCGAAACCCTTGACAGGGAGATCGGGGATTCCTTCTGCGAAAAGTGCGGGTTCAAGAAGATTTCGAGGGGGCCGTTCGACGAATATGGGTTGCCCCTCGCGCCGGATGAAGAGGTGTGCGAATACAACCTGGACCACCCGGCGGATGATCGCTGCCCGAAACACCGGGCCTATCTCGACCTGGTCGAATCCGCCGACGAACTGGCGGGCAAGATCATGAACGGGGGGAGAAGCTAATGACCCTTACTGACCAAAAGATTAGGAAGCGGGCGAAAGCCCACCAGAGATACAGGACCTCCGACGGAACGATCGTCCCGGGAGTGACTACCGTAATCGGCATCCTCAACAAGCCTGCGCTGGTGAAGTGGGCCAATGACCTCGGGCTGAGGGGAATTGACAGCGCGTCCTACGTGGACGAGACGGCACGGATCGGGACGCTTGCGCACGAGATGGTCCAGGAGTACCTTGGTGGCCCTCCGTGGGACAGGGCGGCGTACAACGCGGAGCAGGTGGACACTGCCGAGAATGCGCTCATCTCTTTTTTCGAGTGGGAGCGCCAGAACGTATCGGGCTTCAAGACCGCGTTCATTGAGAGGCAATTCGTCAGTGAGATAAGCCGGTTTGGCGGCACGGTCGACTGGTACGGAGAGATTAACGGGCAAATGTGGCTTGTTGACTTCAAGACGTGCAAGACCCTGTTCCCGGAGCACACGTATCAGACCGCTGCATACCGGGCGCTTCTTTTGGAGCACGGCTATCAGGTGGACGGCGTGCGGATACTGCGGATCGGCAGAAGCGAAGACGAGGGCTTCGACGACAAGATACTCGGCATCGCGGAGCTGAACGACGCGTGGAATGTATTCGATGCGGCCCTGGCGCTCTATCGGGCGAGGGGTGATTTCGAGAGGAGGCACAAGTGATGACCACGGCAATAGCGACGGTTCAGAACCAGATCGCTCCCATGGGGCAGGACCAGGTTGAGCTGCTGAAGCGAACCATAGCAAAGGGGACCACAAACGACGAACTTTCCCTCTTCGTGCAGATCTGCAACCGCACCGGGCTCGACCCGTTTGCCCGGCAGATATTCGCCATCAAGCGGTGGGACGGACGCGAGAAGCGCGAGGTCATGCAGACACAGATTTCCATTGACGGGGCGCGGCTTGTGGCGGAGCGCTCCGGAAAATACGCCGGCCAGGAAGGCCCGTTCTGGTGCGGCCCTGACGGCAAGTGGCTTGATGTTTGGCTGTCGGAAAAATCCCCGGTGGCCGCGAAGGTTGGTGTAAAGCGCCGGGATTTCGACGGCACTCTCTGGGCTGTGGCCAGGTATTCCGGATACGTCCAGACCTCAAAGGAGGGCAAACCCTCAGGCCTCTGGTCGAAAATGCCGGACCTCATGCTGGCGAAATGCGCGGAGGCGCTGGCGCTTCGCAAGGCGTTCCCCATGGAGCTCTCCGGCCTCTACACGCAGGAGGAGATGGGTCAGGCAGCGAATGATGCTCCGGTAATGATAAAGACGGAGGAAGTGAAGACTAAGCGGAGGCCGAAGGATGACTCTCTCCAGGAACGAAAAAAGTATGTCTGGGATGCGTTTCTCTCGAGGTTCGGAGACAAGGAATCAGCCATAGAGGCAATACGGAAAATTGTTCCGAAGGGCTCGGCAAAAGACTGGAACGCAGACGACGTCTATGTGCTCGAGGAATACCTTTTGAATTCCCAGGATGACGAACCGAAGTCGGTCAGGGAAGAGATTGAATTCGAGCCCGAAGAGCAGGAGCCTTTATTTCCGGAATCGGATGAGAACGGGGCGGTATAGCACCGCCCCTCATTTCACTCCGAAGCAGCGAAGGAGGTGCTGAGGATGGCAAAGAACAATCACGACGAAGAAAAATACATCATATCGGCCGACGGCCAGATTCACGCCTTCCCCGAAGAGGGGCTGAGTGAAGACTTCGTTGATCTGGAATACGAAAAGGCAACGGAGCGCATGAAACAGGCCCTTGCAGAGGAAGCCGGAGCAAAAGACGAGAAAGCCCACGCCGCGGCGGTGCACAAAACAAAGCTTCGCCAGCTCTATTGGGCGGAGATAGAGGCTCTCAGGGAAGCGGCGAGAGTGGCTTCTCTGCGGTACCCTCGCGCCGTCATGGTGGCGATGGATTCTCTTGATACTCCGAGAGTGGTACGGGGTTTTTACCTGTCGATTTTCTCTCTCGCTGACTCCGTCTTTTATGGGGCATATCTGGAAGGGAATCCCGTTGAACCGGTGAGTAATGCCGTTGACCTGGATGACAGGAATGTTGTCACCCCGCTGGACGAGGTAGAGGAGGGGGCGGAGTAGTCCGCCCCTTCACCTGAGGGCGTCATGAACACTGACATCAGGTTAAACATTGAATTCTGGGACCATCCAAAAACGGTAAAGCTTGAGAGGCGATTGGGCATTCAGGGTGTGAAATGCCTGCAGATGCTCTGGTTCTGGGTGGCAAAGAATGTTCCCGACGGGGATCTGTCTCACATGGACGCAGAGGATATCGAGATAGCTGCCCGGTGGGACGGGGACCAGGGAGTGTTTTTTGAAACTCTAACCAGTCTCCGGTGGATTGACCTGGACGGTGAAAAGAAATGCCTCCACGACTGGGAGGAGCATAATCCGTGGGCAGCCGAGGCGGAATCGAGAAGCAGAAAGGCGCGGCTGTCAAAGCTTGCGCAATTCAGGCCGGGAATCTACCAGGCAATGAAGGATCAGGGAGTGGACGGCATCACGAAGGCTGAATACGAGCGAATCCTTAGCGAACCGCTAGCGCATAGACCTAACGAAACGCCAGCGAATGGCCAGCGAGATGATAGCGAGTCGCTAGCTCCTTCTCCTTCTCCTTCTCCT
>CAZXMK010000004.1:0-36612 GCA_964641935.1 uncultured Syntrophaceae bacterium | reverse complement strand
CATCGGCGCCGCCGACAACCTGGCCCGCGGCCAGAGCACCTTCATGGTGGAGATGAACGAGGTCGCCGGCATCCTCCGGCACGGCACCCCCCGGAGCCTCGTCATCCTCGACGAGGTGGGGCGCGGGACCAGCACCTTCGACGGCCTGTCCATCGCCTGGGCCGTGGCGGAGCATCTCCACGACGCGCCGCAGCTCCGGTGCCGGACCCTCTTCGCCACCCACTACCACCAGCTCACGGAGATGGCCGCCGCGAAGGAAGGCGTGAAGAACTACAACATCGCCGTCCGGGAATGGGGGGACCGGATCATCTTCCTCCGGAAGATCATGGAGGGCGGGACGAACCGGAGCTACGGCATCCAGGTGGCCCGCATCGCCGGCGTGCCTGAAGACGTGATCCAGCGGGCCCGGGAGATCCTGCACAACATCGAGAACGGCGAGTTCGACGAGGGCGGGATGCCCCGCCTCGCCCGGGGAAAGCGGGCACCCCGGAAGGAGTCGAACCAGCTCAGCCTGTTCGCGGGCGTCCGGGACGACCTTCTGGAGGAGATCCGGGCGGCGGATCCCCTGAACATGACGCCCCTGGAGGCCCTGCAGCGAATCCAGGAGTGGAAGGAGCGCCTGGACAGAGAGTAGGGGGCTTGTCCCGGTGCCGAACGAGTGGCCTGGGGCTCAAGACTGCGAATGGATCGATTTCCATTAACCAGCAAAAAACCTGTTGTGCTGCTGTTACAAGCATATTATTGTCCACGCGAAGGATGAAACGGCGATGATCCGGAAATTCTGCGTGTTCCTTCTGGCGGTCCTGGTGGCGGCGGTTCTGGCCGGTCCCGTGGCGGCAGCGGAAAAGGCAGCCAAGAAGGCGAAGAAAGCGAAAAAGTCCCCCCGGAGCGAGGCTGTCGAGGCGGGGCGGTCCCGGGTGGTGAACGCAGAGGCCCGCCAGGCGGGGAACCAGGTGGTCTTCACCTATGACCTCGAGGGAGTCGGCGGGGAGGTCGTCATGACCGTGACGGTGGAAGGCAGGGCCTACCGGGGCAGCCAACTCCACCTGAGCGGCGATGTCGGCCGGGTCGGCGCCGGCCGGGGCAAGTGGATCGCCTGGAATGTCCTGATGGATTTCCCCAAGGGTTACGGGGGCGACGTGGAATGGGAGATCAAGGCCGTGGGGGAGGACCTGCCGGGCCCTCCGGCTGTTTCCGCCGCGGGGCCGTCCCCGGCCGGGCCGCCGGACGCCGGAGGTTCCTTTACCAGCCCGACCCTGGGGGCGAAGTTTGTCCTCATCCCCGCCGGGACGTTCATGATGGGGTCGCCGGGGAATGAACCGGGGCGAGACAATGACGAGACCCAGCACCAGGTGACGATCAGCCGGCCGTTTTACATGCAGACGACGGAGGTGACCCAGGGGCAGTGGAAGCGGGTGATGGGGAACAACCCTTCCCATTTCCGGAATTGCGGCGACGACTGCCCGGTGGAGCAGGTGTCCTGGAACGATGTGCAGAACTTTATCCGCAGGCTGAATCAACTGGAAGAAACGGACAAATACCGGCTGCCTACGGAGGCCCAGTGGGAGTATGCGGCCCGGGCGGGGACGACGACGCCCTTTCACACGGGAAGCTGTCTCTCCAGTGAACAGGCGAATTATGACGGGAATTATCCTCAACCCGGGTGCCCGAAAGGAGGATTCAGACAAACAACTGTCCGTGTTGGGAGTTTTTCTCCGAATGCCTGGGGGCTCCATGACATGCACGGCAATGTCTGGGAGTGGGTCCAGGACTGGAAAGGGGATTACCCTTCCGGCAGTGTCACCGACCCGGAAGGCCCTTCATCGGGCTCGCGTCGTGTGAATCGCGGCGGCTCCTGGGACAAAATCGCCAGGTACTGCCGCTCCGCAGTTCGCGGGAACCGTGACTACCCGAGCAAAATCTACCTCTACCTGGGTTTTCGGCTCCTCAGGACACGGTAGTTTTTGGCTTTTCACCTTTTTACCTTTTGGAGACAGGCTGTTGACTCCGCCAGGATAGTCAACAGCCTGTCGTTTTGAAATGTTGATGTTCAAGATCATCACGATCCCGTTTGATCGCCAGAAAAAGGGATTCGAAATTCCGGGGAGTGTCGGCGGGGCCATATATACGAAGGACCGGGGGCATATATCGGAGAGGATCAACCTATATATGGAGAAAATGCACATGCCTTTCCGGCGAGCCCACAACGGACGCTTCCTTATGGAGAGGGGAACCATGAAACGAATCGCCATGCTGATCGGACTGTCGCTCCTGCTGGCCGTCCCGGCGGCCGCGGAACGGGGCAGGCTGCAAGTCGGCATCTTTCCAAAGCCCCCCAGCCTGGAATTGACGATGAAACTCGCAGAGCCCTCGGGAAACAATATCCTTGACGGCGGAGAGTCCGGGAGCCTGATCCTCACCGTCCGGAACAGCGGACTGGGAGAGGCCATGGATGTCAAGGGTGAGATCGTGGCCCGGGAGGCGGCCGGTCAACTGGAATTCCCGCGCTTGATCGCCTTCGGGAATATCGCTCCGGGGGCGTCCGTGACGAAGGAAGTTGCGGTCCGCGCCGGAGAGGATGTCCGGGGAGGGGATGCCGCATTCCAGGCGACGGTGCGGGAGGCCAACGGGTTCGACGCCGATCCCCTGCGCGTGGCCTTCCAGGTCCGGCCCTTCGAGCCACCGCGCCTCGTCGTGGCCGACATGGGCATCGAGGACGCGAGCGGAAACAGCCGGGTGGAACCGATGGAGAATGTGGAGGTGACGGCGCGGGTGCAGAATGTCGGTCACGGCGCCGCCCGCAAGGTCACCGTCGATGTCGTGACCGGCACGAACGTTTACATGGGCGGTGAGCGGATCACACATTTCGACCTCGGCAACCTGGATCCGGGTCAGCATCGGGATGTGAAGGTTCTCTTCTACACGAACAAGCGGATCGGCAATGGTGAGAAGATCCCCATCAGCCTTGATATACGGGAGGCCCGGGGCCGCTTCAACGTCTCCCAGCCCCTCCAACTCGCCATGAATGCGCCTCAGCGGGCTGTTCAGGAACTCGTGGTCAAAGGGAACGAGCGGCGGCGTGACGAGATTCAACTGGCAACCGGACTCAGCGTGGATGTGGATGTCAACGTTCCGGCGGGCAAGGGGGCGGGCCCCGACGACGTGGCCGTTGTCATCGGCAACCGTCACTATTCCGCCCGGGGTGTGCCGGAGGTGTCCTATGCCGACCGCGATGCCCGGATGATGAAAGAATACCTCGTCCGTACGTTCAACTTTGCGCCGGAGAACATCATCTACGAGGAGGATGCGCCCCTTTCGAAGTTCAACGAGATCTTCGGGACGGAAAAGAGCAGGGGGAAACTGTTCAACTACGTGAAAAGGGATGTCTCGAAGATCTTTATTTATTATGTTGGCCACGGGGCGCCGGATCTCGAATCCGGTGAGGCCTACTTTGTTCCCGTGGACGGAAACCCCCAGTACATCGCAGCGAACGGGTATCGCCTCCAACTCTTCTACGACAACCTGGGGAAGGTCCCGGCCAGGCGGGTCACCGTGGTCCTGGACGCCTGCTTCTCCGGCAACTCGGCCGGTGGCCTCCTCTTCAAGAACATCAGCCCCACGCTTCTGAAGGTGAAGAAAGATTACCAAGGCCCGCGGAACGCCACGATCATGACGAGCGCCGGGGTGGACCAAGTCTCCTCCTGGTATCCCGACAAACGCCACTCCCTGTTCACCTACTATTTCCTGAAGGGGATTCAGGGCGAAGCGGACAAGACGGGCGACGGGCGGATCACCGTCGGAGAGATCAGGGACTACCTGGGCGACCGGGTTCCCCACTGGGCGCGGCGCATCAGCGCCGTGGAGCAGACTCCGGTCGTCCGCGGCGGCGAGAATGAAATCCTGGTGACGATCAGGAAGTAACGGGATGGTCATCCTCTGCCCGTCCAGTTGATGAGGTGAATCCTTGAATCATATGAAAAAAATTCTCTCAGGCATACTCCTGCTCACCCTGGTGTTTGTACTGCTGTCGTTCCCTTTTGCTGGTGCAGCCGGGGAGGGGGATCTGCGGCAGGGCATTCGCACCGAAGGGGCCTGCGCCGTCGTGGGAATGACGCCGGAACAATGTCAATTGCTGGCCAAGCAGCGGGCCCGGGCGGCGGCTATTGAGGAAGCGGCGGGGGTGAAGGTCACCTCCGGTTCCCTTGTCACGGACGGCATGCTTGCGGCTGATTTCATCAGGACCTATGCCCGCGGCTTCATCGTCAGGGAAAACGCGGAATGGCTGCCGCTCGGTCAATACCAGCGGGACCCGTCCGCTGCACCGATCCCGGAATACCGCGTCCGGATCGTCGCCGATGTCCGGGTTCCCCGTAGGGAGCCCCTGGGAGTCGGCCTGACTGCCCGCCTGAACCGGAGGGTATTTAAGGCGGGGGAAAGAGCCTGCGTAACCGTCAAGGTGGACAGGCCCGTTCGTGTCGCCATTTTCAACATTCAGGCCGATGACCGGGCGGCCCTCCTGTTTCCGAACATCCACGAGGGAAAAAACCTGGTCGGGCGGGGCCGGGAGTGGGTCTACCCGGCGGCGAACTCTCCCCTGGAACTGGAGGTCCACCCCTTGCCCGGCCACGGGCGGGATGCAGAAGCCTACTTCGTGGCGGCCTTTGATCAGGACGTGCAGGTGGACTTCCTGCAACGCTTCGCGGCGGGGAAATCTCTCCCGCTCAGCGAGTTTTTCAGGCGATTTGCCGAGATCGCCGAGCGCAGCGAGGAAGTCATCCTGCCATACGAAGTCATGGCGGCCGGCGACTGAAGAACCCGCCTGCTCGACCGTGTGCTTCGACTATCTTGAACATTGACTGTCGCCGTCAGGCGTGTTAGATGTACGTTCAAAAGAGCGGAAAGGATTGCTTGTCACCATGATTCGGCAGATGCAGATCACCGAGGCCAGAGCCCGCCTCAATGAACTGAAAAACGAGATTTCGCCCGACGAGACGATTTCCATCACCTCGCGGGGCCGGCAGGTTTTTGCCCTGATGCCCTGGGAACTCTATGAATCCATGGCCGAGACAATCGAAATCCTCAGTGATCCGGACATGATGGAATCCATGAAGCGTGGTGTGGCCGATGTCCGGGCCGGGCGGGTTTCCGACTGGGATGCCCTGAAAAGGGAGCTCGGCGTTGAGTTATAGAGTCCTGATCTCAAACGAGGCGAAATCCTTTCTCGCCTCGCTTGACCAAAAGACCCTCCACGTTGTCGCCAGGAAAATCGAATCTCTCAAGGAATCGCCGGAAAAGAGGGGGAAGCGGCTTCACGGAGAACTTGCCGCCTACCGGAGCATACCCGCCGCCGGCCGCTATCGGATCGTATACCGCATCGACAGCGATGCCGTGGTCGTCCTGGTCGTGGGCGTGGGGTTCCGGAAGGAGGGTGACCGAATTGATGTATATGAAACCATTCGGAGATTTGTGAGGCAACGGCTGATCGAGTAAGTGTGCCACAACAGCCCGCAATGGAATGCCCCGCCAAGGGGATGCCTTTGTAAACCCCTCGTGTAATCGGGAAGGAAAACCAGCCATGACCCATCCCAGACTTGTCGAATGCATGATGCGCCCCGACTTTTACCCCCAACGGCCGGAGACGGTCGAACTGGTCCAGACCCACATCTCCTACGTCTTCATCGCCGGCGGCGAGGTCTACAAGGTGAAAAAGCCCGTGGACTTCGGGTTTCTCGATTTTACGACCCTGGAGAAGAGAAAATTCTACTGCGGCGAGGAGGTCCGGCTGAACCGGCGGCTGGCGGGCGACACCTACCTGGGTGTGGCGGAGATCCGCGAGGAGAAGGCCGGCGGCCTGTCTCTCTCCGGAGACGGACCTGCGGTCGAATACGCCGTCCGGATGCAGCGGCTGCCCCAGGACCGGATGCTCAAGGGGTTGCTCCGGGAGGGCGCCGCGGACATCTCCGTCATGGACGACGTGGCGCGAAAGGTCGCCGCATTTCACGCCGCCGCCGAGACGGGCGGGCGCATCGACGAGGTGGGGGGAATCGACACGATCCGGCACAATCACGACGAGAATTTCGACCAGACGGCGAAGTATCGAGGGGTGACCGTCCCGGTCCACCAGTGGACTTTCATCCGGGACTATGTAGCCTTCTTCATGGATCGGAACCGGGACCTGCTGCTCCGCCGGGTGGTGGAGCACCGGATCCGGGACTGCCACGGGGACCTGCACCTGGAGCATATCTGCCTGGCGGGGGAGATCGTCATCTTCGACTGCATCGAATTCAACGAGCGCTTCCGCTTCGAGGACACCGCGGCGGAGGCGGCCTTCCTCGCCATGGACCTGGACTACAACGGCTACCCGCAGTGGGCGGATGCCTTCGTGCAGGCCTATATCCGCCATTCCGGAGATGATGACGTGCGGAGGCTTCTCAATTTCTACAAATGTTATTACGCCTTTGTCCGGGGGAAGGTGGTCAGCTTCCGCCTCGACGACCCGGCCATCGGCGAGGAGGGACGCCGGGACGCCCGGGAGATGGCGGAGAAGTACTTCGACTGGGCCTATACGTACGCCGCCCGCCCGGAGCGGCCGGCGCTGATCCTGACGGCAGGGCTCATGGGGACCGGCAAGAGCGTCGTGGCCCGGCAGGTTGCTCCCCGCCTCGATGCGGTCGTCATTCAGATGGACGCCCTGCGCAAGGAGCTGGCGGGACTCGATCCGGGCGAAAAGCGTCCCGAGACCTTCGGCGCGGGCCTCTACTCGGAAGAGGTCTCGCGCAGGACCTACGCGGCCGCCTTGGATCGCGCTGCGGCGGCGATCCGGTCGGGCCGGTCGGCCGTCATCGACGGCTCCTACAAGAGGCGGGAGGAGCGCCTGCGGGCGCTGGAGGCGGCCCGGAGCCTGGAAGCGGATTTTATCGTCCTGGAATGCCGATGCGATGAAGAGAACGTGCGGCGAAGGCTCGAGTCCCGGCAGTCGGAGGCGGGCGAGCCCTCCGACGGGCGCTGGGAGATCTTCCGGCAACAGCAGGCTGACTACGATGCCGTCTGCGAACTGCCGAAGGGATGCCACGGCATCGTGGAAACGGATGTCTCCCCGGCGGAGACGGCCGACCGCGCGCTACGCCGTCTTCGTTTTCCCGAAGCATGAAACAGGATCCGGGCGTGATGCGCGAGCGATCCGTCCGCTTGACTGCGGCATGCCCGGTCATCCCTCATGAAAACACCGCAAAAAAAAGGAGCCTCTCGGGCTCCTTTTTGAATTTCTGCCGGCGGCCTGCTACATGTGGAAGTTTCAGCCGCTTTGCTTTTCCTTGTTGTTCCGGTTTTCTTCCCCGTTCTTTGCCTTGTCCTTTTTCTCCTCTTTTTCTTTCTCTTTTGCTTCCTTGAGCCGCTTCTTTTCCTTTTCCTTCTGCTCCTCTATCTCCTGTGCGGCGGCGAGCTTTTTCGTTTCGGCAAGGTACCAGTTGAGCTTGTAGTCCAGCCCGAGGCCCGGATACTCCTTGGCGATGCCCTCAAAACGCCTCAGGGCGGCCTTGTATTTCTTCGTCCGGTAATAAAACTGGCCGACGTAAAATTCGTGTTCCGCCAGGTGCTGTTTTGCTTCCCGAAGTCGTTTTTCCGCCAGGAAGGCGAACTTGCTGTTGGGGAACCGGGCGATGAGCCGTTCGAAGTCCTTTCTCGCTCTCAGGGCCTCCGACTGGTCCCGGTCGATGGTCGGCATCTGGTTGAAGTGGCACATTCCGATCTGATACAGGACATAGGGAATGTTCTCGTTGGTGGGGTGCAGGTTGTAGAAGTCTGCGTATGCCACCTCCGCCTCTCCATAGGACTTGTTGCTGAAGTGGGCGTCGGCGATGCCCATCTCGGCCAGAATGGCCAGGGGGCTCAGGGGATAGACCTCCTTGAGCCGCTGGAATGATTCTACGGCCTTCTCGTAGCGGCCCTCCTGGTAGTCCTCGTATCCCCGGGCATAGATGGCGTCCGGAGTGGAGCGGCTCATGTCCCTCTTTGTGAAGAGTCCTTTCACCCAGCCGCAGCCCGTCGTCATGAGAATCAGGGCAATCAGGATCAGCCAGACGGCCTGTCGTTTTCTCGTATTTCCCATCACAGCCCCTTCTTCACGAAGGTTTCCACCTTGTCCTTCGGCGCCAGCCCGATCAGGGTATCCAGGACTTTCCCGTCCTTGAAGAGGAGCAGCGTGGGAATGCTGCGGATCCCATAAGTAGCGGATATCCTGGGGTTGTCATCCACATTGACCTTGGCGAACCGGATCCGGTCCCCGTACGCCTCCGCGACTTCCTCCACGATCGGTCCGAGGGCCTTGCAGGGGCCGCACCAGGGCGCCCAGAAATCAACCAGGGCCGGCCTGTCGGCACGCAGGATTTCCTGATCGAAATTGTCGTCGCCGGCTTCGAAAAGCTTTCCTTCCGCCATGGCGTTTCCTCCAAGTTTTTCTGTGCCTATGGCATACAAAGAAAGAGGCTGTCAATCCCTTTGCCGCCGCATCGCCCGCGCAACGGGCATCCGTAAAGGATTCCTTGCCGGACAGGGCATTTCTGGGGTAATATCAACCTGCTCGGCCATTCTTCATCTGGAGGGAACGTCATGCCGCCCCTGGGAATCATCTCCGGCCCCATGCTCCTCAGAAGCCATGTCCTGGGAAGGCTGAAACCGAACGTGGTGGAAACGCCCTTCGGTCCCGCCACCATCCTTCTTTCCGAAAAAGTCGCCTTTATCCCCCGCCACGGCCTGGACGGGGAGCCCTATGTCCTTCCACACCGGATCAACCATGCGGCCAATATGGCCGCCCTCCGGGACCTGGGGGTCCGTCAGGTCGTATCGGCCAATTCCACGGGATCGCTGAAAGCGGCCTTTCCGCCGGGAACCTTTGTCGTGCCGGACGATTACATCATGCTGGCCGCCTCTCCGACGGTGTTCCACGACCGGCCGGTCCATGTGACCCCGGGGCTGTCGGAGGATCTCCGGGAGGAGCTGCTGTCGGCCGCGGCGGACTGCGGCCTGGCCGCGATCAATGGCGGCGTGTACTGGCATTCAGCGGGTCCGAGGCTGGAGACGAAAGCGGAAGTCCGCATGGCATCCGCCTTCGCCGACATTGTCGGGATGACCCTGGGCGGGGAGGCTTCCGTGGCGAAGGAGCTGGACCTCGATTACGCATCCCTCTGTTCCGTCGACAATTTTGCCCACGGGATCGGGGAGAAACCCCTGACCATGAAGGAAATCAGCCGATGCGCCCGGGAGAACGCCGAGGTCGTCGTGCGAATCTTCAAGAGGCTGTTGGAGAAAAGGAGGGGAAACGGATGAAATTTTCGAAGAAGGGCGACGGCGGGGAGACGAGTCTCCTGGGAGGACAGAGGGTACCCAAATACGATGCCCGGCCGGAGACGTACGGGGTTCTCGACGAGGCCAGCTCCGTCATGGGGGTTGCACGGGCGATGACGGGGAACACGAACATCAAGGATATTCTGCTGGGCGTTCAAAAGGACCTCCTCGTTCTGGGGGCGGAGCTGTCGGCCCTTCCGGAAGACCTGCCGAAGCTGTCCCGCCGCATCGGCCCGCAGGATGCGAAACGGCTGGAGGATCTCATCGACGAGCTCCAGAAGGATGTGACGCTGGGAAAGGAATTCATCTACCCGGGGAAAACGGTCGTCTCCGCCCAGATCGACGTGGCCCGCACGGTCATCCGGCGGGCGGAGCGGAAGGCTGCCCTGCTCAAGGCGGAGGGTCTCGTGAAGAACGATGCCGTCCATGAATACATGAACCGGCTCGCGGACATGCTTTTCACACTGGCCCGTTACGAAGAACAAAACGGGTAATAGGTCCGTTCGGAACGGCCGGCTGTCGTACCGGCTGCGCGGACGGGGTGCAAGGAAGATCTGTAAGGCAGCCGGTTATGAAGCGGGCAGCATGGAATCTTCTCCTGGCGGGTCTTCTCCTGGCGGGTCTTTTCCTGGCCAAGACGTACAGCTACCTTCTCTTCCACGTCATTTCCGAAGGCTTCTCCATTGTCATCGCCTGCATGATTTTCGTGATTGCCTGGAACGCCCGCCGGATTCTGGACAATCACTTTTTTCTGCTTGTCGGCATCTCTCTTCTGTCAGCGGCGGCCCTCGATTTCGTTCATGTCCTGTCCTACAGGGGGATGGGGATCTTTCCGGAGTATGGATCCGATCTCCCGACGCAGCTCTGGATCGCTGCGCGTTATGTCGAGAGTCTTTCTCTCCTTGCGGCCCCACTCTTTGTACAGCGGCGTCTTCCCGAGCGGCTGACGCTATCTCTGTACCTGACGGCAACAGCGGCTCTCCTGTTCGCTGTATTCACGCCGGGAGGATTTCCTGAATGCTTCCGTGAAG
This sequence comes from uncultured Syntrophaceae bacterium, assembly GCA_964641935.1. GTDB lineage: Bacteria > Desulfobacterota > Syntrophia > Syntrophales > PHBD01 > PHBD01. Next base: position 26,239 of record CAZXMK010000004.1, on the reverse strand, counting down.
GATCTGGTCTGACGCCCTTCAAGGTCGCCAGCGAATATGTGATCTGCGTGATTTTGCTGGCAGCGACGGTCCTTCTGGTCCGGGTCCGGGAAGCCTTTGAACCCGGCGTCTATCGCCTGGTGCTGGCTGCCATCCTGATCAAGATCGTCCAGGAGATGGCTTTTACGCTGTACGTTGACGTGTACGGTTTTTTCAATGCCCTGGGGCATTTCGTCAAGGTCGTCTCTTTCTGGCTCCTCTATCTGGCCTTGATCCATACGGGACTCCGCAGGCCCTATGAAGTCCTCTTCCGAAGCCTGAAATCGAGCGAGGCGGCCCTCCGGGAGTCGGAGGAGCAGTTCAGGAACCTGGCGGAAGCATCCATTGTCGGGGTACTGGTCATCCAGGATGGCCGCATCTGCTATCTGAACCGCCGCGTGGCCGAGATGTTCGGCTACCGCCTGGAGGAATTGGGAGACAACCTGTCGCCGGCGGATTTCCTTGTTCCGGAAGACCGTCCTGTTCTGGAAGAGAACTTACAGCGGAGAATGGCCGGGGACTGGAGCAAGACCCACGTACCCTACCGCGCCCTGCGCAAGGATGGGACGGTGATCAACGTGGAAGTGCACTCCTCCATGATCCTGTACCGGGGGAAGCCGGCCCTGATGGGAACCGTCATCGATGTGACGAGTCACATTCAGGCCCAGGAGGCGGCCCGGTATATGGCGTACCACGATCCCCTGACCGGGCTTCCCAATCGTGCCCTCCTGCAGGACCGTATTGAAACGGCCCTGGCGGCCGCTGTCCGGGGAAATCGCCACGCGGCGCTCATGATGCTCGACATGGACCGGTTCAAGGAGGTGAATGACACCTTTGGGCATGCCCTGGGAGATCAGCTCCTGATGGATGTGGCCGGCAGGCTCCGTCAGGCGGTGCGGGAGAGCGATACGGTGGCCCGTCTCGGAGGGGATGAGTTTGTGGTTTTTCTTCCCGAAATCAGAAAGGACAAAGCGGTCGTGCGGGTGGCGGAAAAAATCCTGGCGGCCTTCGGGGAGGATTTCGTTCTGGAAGGTCGCACAATCCGGTCCTCAACGAGCATCGGGATCGCCCGTTTTCCGGAGGACGGAAAAGACGGGAGGACCCTGCTCAGGAAGGCCGATGAGGCGATGTACCGGGCAAAGGAAGCGGGCGGCAACCGGTATGAACAGGCCTCGACCAGCCAGGAACCGGAAGCGGCGAATCCGCCGGAGGAGATGCCGGGTCTCCGGGCGGATTCTCTCTGACGGCGGGTCGGGGTGTTTCCGGATGCAGCGAGGGGTGCTCAGAATGCCCCGAGCTGGCAGGGTTTGACCTTGATCTTCAGGGCCTCGCAGATCGCGGCCACTTCCATCTTCGGGACGGCAAACCGGCGTGCGATTTCCCAGGAGTCGATGCAGGGCAGGCGCCCGTCGCGGAGGGCCGCCCGGATGGCCCTCTCGATGTCCGGCGGGGCCGCAAGGGCGGCATTCACAATTCTGCCCTGGGGGTACCCGAAGAGACCGAGCTGGCACCGGGTGAGCTGGATGTTCAGCAGGTCCAGGTGCATGCCGATCGTGGCCATGTCCTTTCTGAGATAATCCGCCATTTTGGCCGCGGCGGCGCAGGAGAGGGTTCCCTTTTCGGAGGCGTTTTGCAGCGCCTCGGCGATCTCCGGGTCCGGTTCGGCATTCGGGTGCTTGTCTTTGAAGGAACTCCTGTTCTCGTGCTTCATGTCTCTCCCCCTGTTCTGCCCCACTCCTTGAGCGTGCGTAGCCGTTTTATAAAAGTGTTCCCGGTCCTTTCCGAGTCCTCCCGCCGGTGACGGACGGCCTGCCGTCAGTACTTCATGTAGTGAAACGGTTCGATCGCGGACAGGGCCTCCGTATCCAGTGTCCGGAATCCGTTCTTTTCAATCAGTTTTTCCGCCTTTTCCATCTGGTCCACGTCCACCACGAACACGGCTTTTTCCCGGCTTTCCAGGACGAAGCCGTAGGCGTTGTTCACGTTGACGCCTTCCTTGAAGAGAAGCTGGGTGAGCCGGTCCAGCCCGCCCGGCTTGTCGTCGATGAGGATCGCCAGGACGGGCCTCAGTTTGACCATCATCCCGGCTTTGGTCAGGACGGCCTGGGCCTCCTTGGGATCGTCCACGATCAGGTTGATGACGCCGAAGGTGTCCGTCGTGGCAATCGTGGTCGCCCGGATGCTGATCTTTGCTTTGGCCAGGATGGAGGTGACGGCGGCGAGCTTGCCGGGCTTGTTCTCCGCGAAAATGGAAAGCTGATGTGCGATCATGAAGCGTCCTCCTTTTTTCACTTCTCGCGGTTGTCGACGACCCGGACCGCTTTGCCCTCCGTCTTGGGGAGGCTGTCGGGTTCCACGAGATCCACTTTCGGCGTGATGAGGATGTCGCTCTTGAGCTCCTCCACGATGCGGCGCCGCAGGGCCTCCAGGTGGCGAAGCTCGCCGCTGAAGTATTCCCGCTCCACCTCCACCTTGATGTGCATCAGGTCGTTGAAGCCTTCCCGCTCCAGGAGGATGACGAAGTTCCGGCCGACCCCCGGGATTTCCATGAGCTTCTTCTCGATCTGGATGGGGAAAATGTTGACCCCTTTCAGGATCATCATGTCGTCGGTGCGGCCCGTGATCCGCTCGATGCGTCGATGGGTGCGCCCGCAGGGGCATTCGCCGGGGAGGATGCGGGTCAGGTCCTTCGTCCGGTACCGCAGGACCGGCATGCCTTCTCGGAGCAGGGTTGTCATGACCAGCTCCCCCTCCTGGCCGTCCGGGACAGGCTGCAGGGTAACCGGGTCGATGATCTCGACGATGAAGTTGTCCTCCCAGATGTGCATCCCGTTCTGCTCGGGACACTCGAAGGCCACGCCGGGTCCGTTCATCTCCGAAAGGCCATAGGAGTTGAAGGCCTTAAAACCGTAGAACTCCTCGATGCGCTTGCGCATTTTCTCCGAGTGGGGCTCCGCGCCGATGAAGGCCATGCGGACTTTCGTATCCTTCGCCGGCTTCAGGCCAAGCTCCTCGAAGACGGTGTAAAGGTGCAGGGCGTAGCTGGGGATGATATGGATGGCCGTCGTGTCGAAGTCCCGCATGAGTTGGATCTGGCGCTTGCTGTTGCCAGCCCCGGCGGGAATCGTGAGGGCGCCGACCCGCTCCGCACCGTAATGGAAGCCCAGGCCGCCGGTGAACAGGCCGTAGGTCATCATGTTCTGGAAGACGTCGCTTTTACGGAGCCCCGTCATGTACATGCAGCGGGCCACCAGGTTCGTCCAGGCGTCGACGTCGCTCTTCGTGTGGAAAATCACGGTGGCCCGGCCCGTGGTCCCCGAGGAAGAGTGCATGCGGATCAGATCGTCCTTCGGAACGGCCAGGAATCCATAGGGCCAGTTTTCCCGAAGGTCGTCCTTGTTGGTGAAGGGGATTTTCTGCAGATCGTCGAGGGTGCGGATGTCCTCCGGGTGGAGACCCGCATCCGAGAAGGCTTTCCCGTAATAAAAGGATTGGACGGCCCGTTTCGCGGTTTCCCGAAGCCGCTCCAGCTGCAGGGCCGCCAGGCGTCCGCGGTCCATCGTTTCCAGCTCTTTTTCCCAGTACATCGCTTGCCTCCCGCTGATTGTCCGTTGAAAATTCCTACAAGAGGGACGGTGTTTTCGCAAGACAAATCTCCCCCTGAACTCCACCGATGTCCGGCAGTTGAAGGTCCGGGTGATGTCGGAGGGCCGATGTGCAAAACAATCAGATCCGCCGGTCATCGTACCGGTTGATGGGAAGCAGGCAGAAATGGGATTTCCGGGGTCGTCCATGGTTGACATTGATTGCGATACAAATTAATGTCACCGGACAGTCGCGAGAGAATGGATCGAATGGAAATCAGATTCGGCAAATATCGACAGACGCTATCAACCGTGCGGATGAAATCCATAGGACGCTGGATTGTTCTGGGGATTACGGTCGGGGTGATTTCCGGGCTGGGAGCCATTCTCTTCAATTATCTGCTGACAAGCGGGACCCGGTTCTTCATGACGGATCTCGTCGCATGGATGACCCCGGAATCCTTCCGGTCCGTTCAGGTCCTCGGTTTTCCACCGGGCCAGTGGCTGATGATCGTTATCCCGGCCCTGGGCGGATTGATTTCCGGATTCCTGGTTTACCGGTTTGCCCCCGAGGCGGAGGGGCACGGGACCGACGCCATGATCGACACCTTTCACCGGAAAGGGGGAGCGGTACGGCCGCGGGTTCCGGTCATCAAAACCATTGCTTCGGCGATCACCATCGGTTCCGGGGGGTCGGCCGGCAAGGAAGGTCCCATCGCCCAGATCGGATCCGGCTTCGCCTCCATTCTGGCCGCTTTTCTCAAAATGGACGAGCCGAGCCGCCGGCTCATGCTTCTCGCCGGCGCCGCGGGAGGAATCGGTGCCATCTTCAAAGCACCGCTGGGAGCCGCACTCTTTGCCGTGGAGGTGCTCTACCGGAAACCGGAATTCGAGTTCGAGGGGATCATTCCCTGCATCATCTCCTCCATTGTGGCCTTCACCGTCTATTCCCTCCATACCGGATATGGTACGATATTCACCATTCCTAACCTGGCCCCCGTGACCGCCCCGGTGGAGCTCCTGCTCTACGGAATCTTCGGCATCCTTTGCGCCGCCTTGGGGTATGTGTATGTCCGGGTTTTCTATGGCATGCGCGACCTTTTTGCCGGCCGGCTCCGGATGAACAAGATGTACAGGCCCGCCATCGGCGGATTGCTGCTGGGCGTTCTCGCGTTCTTCCTGCCGGAGGTCCTGGGCGGTGGCTACAATTGGATTCAATCCGCCATTGACGGAAAGATGGCGATGCTCATGATGCTGCTTCTGGTCTTTGCCAAGATCGTCGCTACGTCCCTCACGATCGGCTCGGGCGGGAGCGGGGGCGTCTTCGCTCCTTCGCTCTTCATCGGGGCCATGCTGGGGGGGGCGTACGGCCATTTGTGCGGAAGCATCTTCGATCAGTTGTCCCTTCATCCCGGCGCCTTCGTCCTGGTGGGAATGGGAGGGTTTTTTGCCGGGGTGGCCAAGGTTCCCATCGCTTCCCTGATCATGGTGGCGGAAATGACCGGCGGTTATAGCCTGATCGTGCCCCTCATGATCGTTTCGACGATTTCCTATCTCCTGCTGGGCGACGTCTCGCTTTACGAGAAACAGGTGCCCGCGCGTATCGACTCGCCGGCCCATCTCGGGGATTTCGCCGTGGATATGCTCGAACATCTAACCGTGTCGGACGCCGTGCCACCGGATAGGAACGTGGAGACCATCCCGGAGAACTGCCGGTTCGATGCGCTGCTCCAGCGGATCGTCGATTCCACGCAATCCAATTTCCCGGTCGTGGACGCGGCAGGCCGTCTGACGGGGATCCTCTCCATCTCCGACGTGCGCCGGGTCATGCTGGATCAGGAGCTTCACAACCTCGTCGTAGCGAAGGACATGGCAACGGATCATGTCTTCACCGTAACTCCCGGCGACGACCTGAATACGGCTCTCCGGATGATGACGAAAGCGGAAATCCGTGAACTGCCAATCGTGGATCCCGGCAACCCCGGAAAGCTGATTTCCATGATCAGCCGAAAGGACATTATTCGAACCTATTATGATCGGATCGAGAAGATCAAAACGGGAAGGAACGGCCCGACCACGGGATTAACCTGACAGGCCGGGTGCGGATCATGAAAAAGCAGAGCAGGGTTGGACGAACACAGAAAGAATGAGGAGGCTGTTTGTCCCTGACCTGTGACACCCTGCTCTGCCGAAGGGGACTTACCGTTGCCTGTCCAGAGCGGCGCGTCGAGGATGTTCCCTTTTCAGGACATGGATCGCAACCACTCCGTCCTCCGGGGCGCCGTAATATATGAGCCGAAGGCGGTTTCTACTGATGATGTAACCGATATTGACCGTGCGGTCCGAGAGCAGGACGGTCAAAAAACGCCCCTGGTCATCCAGTGTTCCGCGGAACTTCCGCCAGGCCGGTGCCTGGTCGTCGTCGGTGAGGCGTCCGCTGAATTGACGGTTCGACTGACCCTCGATCTCCATCAGAAACGTTGAAGGGACGGGGGCGAACCCCGTTTGGTCCGCCTTTAGCGTTGAACATCCTGTCCAGTTCCCCCGCAGGTCCGGGATCGCATCATCCGCCGGAACGGCTGTTCCGGAAAAGAAACCGAGGAGGAAAACAAGGACATATATGGAAACGTGTCGTTTCATTATGGTATCGAGTCGCTCTGCAAGGCCTCTGTTGACGAATGGAACCGACACTGCTATATGATTTCTATGCAAACTATTTGATCTGCAACTAACAGATTGTCGTGCTACCCGCAACCCCTTTTTTGAGGTTTCTTACTTGGACGAAAAGCATCGGACCATCGCGGACATCATCGACAATGTCAGGCGGATCTTTCAAATACTGAATGAGCAGTCCAAGAAGATCGAGCGGGAAACCGGGCTGACGGGGCCGCAGCTCTGGACGATCAAGGCCATTGAGGAGACCTCGCCTGTCCGGGTGCTCGACTTGGCCCGGCGCATCTACCTTCATCCCGCCACGGTGGTCGGCATTCTGGATCGCCTGGAGGCGCGGGGCTACCTGTTGCGGAAACGGTCCGAAGAGGACCGTCGTGTGGTATGGGTGGAACTGACGGAAAAGGGGAAGGGGCTGCTCTCCTCGGCGCCGGAAGTGGCCCAGGGGCTTCTCGCCTCGGGACTCGAGCCGCTGGGGGAGGACAAACTCCGGGACATCAATCTTGGACTCCTGCAACTGGTCGATATCTTCGGCGCCCAAAAAGTGCCGCCCCGGCTGATCCGGTCGCCGGAATGGAACGTGCCGGCGGAGGATCATCCTTCACCCGAACGGCGGAAGAGGGAACCATGAATGTCCTGATACGAGCCGGGTGACCCCGGGAAGAGGTGGAAAGTCCTCACTGTCCTTTTCACTCCCACTCCCGACCACGCCTGCGTCGTCTCATCATCAGGAGCACAAGCGTTTTTTCCGTTCAACGGTTGCCTGGGATCCCTCCGGGGGCGATCCCGGGTGAGAAGGCCGATCCCGGTTCCAGCCATGGAAAGGCATTCCCTTATGAAGTGGATCGTGTTCACGGATCTCGACGGGACGCTCCTGAATCACGACGACTATTCCTGCGAGGCGGCCCGCCCGGTGGTGGAACGCATTCAGCGCGAGGGGATTCCGCTGATCATTGCATCCAGCAAGACCCGGGCGGAAATCGAGGTGATCCAGGAGGAACTTGCTTTCAAGACGCCCTTCATCGTCGAGAACGGAGGAGGCATCTACTTTCCGGGGGGCTATCGGGGGATTCCATTCCAGCCGGGGGCCGAGCGGGAACCTTATTTCGTCGTCCGCCTGGGACTGGCGTACGGGGAGATCCGGGAATTTGTCGCCCGGGTGCGGCAACGGATTCCCCTGCGTGGATTCGGTGACATGACCATCGAAGAAGTGGCCCGACTGACGGACCTTCCCCTGGAGAAGGCGCAGCTGGCAAAGGAAAGGGAATTTTCCGAGCCCTTCCTCCTGGAGGGAGGGGAGCGACTTCCCGAATTGACCGCCCTGGCGGAGGAGATGGGGCTTTCCATCACCCGCGGCGGCCGCTTTTATCACCTGCTCCGGCGCGGCCAGGACAAGGGAGCGGCTGCCCGGTTCGTGAAGGAGATTTTTCGGAGAAGGTGGAATGACGAAATCCGGACGGTGGGCCTGGGAGACAGCTTGAACGATCTGCCTCTGCTCATGGCCGTGGATTGCCCGGTCCTGATTCCCTCACCGGGGGGGAGGGACCTGGAGATATCCCTTCCCGGGCTCGTCCGGGCTCGGGAACAGGGCAGTCTGGGCTGGAAGCAGTCGGTCGAGGAAATCCTGGGTTGGACCGGGGCCGACCGCAGGATCGACGGAAACGGAAGGGATGCACCGGACGGCTTCAAAACAGGGGATGAAACCGGCAGAAAGGAGATACCATGAATCCGGATCAACGCTTCAGTACGGCATTACGAATCGGGGTGCGCAGACAGATCGAGATCCTCGGCCAGGCGGATATCATTGTCGGAATTCCCTGTTACCAGAGCGGGCAGACTGTCCGCCATGTCCTGGAGACCGTTTTCCAGGGACTGGCCACGCACTATCCCAATGCCAGCTCGCTGATTCTTGTCTCCGACGGCGGATCCACCGACGATACGAGGGAGATTGCCGAACAGGTGGATGAGAAGGCCTTCGGGATTGTGAAGACCGTGACCATTTATCGCGGCGTTCCCGGCAAGGGGTCGGCCCTGCGGGCGATCTTCGAGGCGGCCGATTTTCTTCGCCCGCGGGCGCTGGCGGTCTTTGATTCCGATCTCGTTTCCATTTCGCCCCGCTGGGTCAGGAATCTCCTGGAGCCCGTCTTTGAGGGATATGATTTCGTCGCCCCCGATTACGAGCGGTTCAAGCTGGATGGGACCATCACCAATACAATCGCCCACAACCTGACGCGGGCCCTCTACGGCCGGCGGATCCGCCAGCCCATCGGCGGCGACTTCGGCCTGTCGGGCGCCATGGCCCGGCATTTCCTGCGTCAGGATGCCTGGGAGACCGACGTGGCCCGTTTCGGAATCGACATCTGGATGACCACCACGGCCATCGTCGACGGGTTCCGCATCTGCCAGGCCAAAATGGGCGTGAAGGTCCACGACCGGAAGGATCCCGCGGCGGATCTGAGCCCCATGTTCCGGCAGGTTGTGGGGACTATTTTTCAGATGATGGAAACCCATGACGCGTTCTGGAAGGGCATCCACGGTTCCAGTGATATCCCGACGGTCGGGACGAGCGATGGCGGAACGCCCGAAGCGTTCACGGTCAACCAGGATGCCCTGATCGAGTACTTCCGGGTCGGTTTCTTCCACTTCGGAGAAGTCTGGCGGCAGATCGTCGAGGAGGCGGATTTTGCCGTCATCCGGGACTTGGCGGAGAATGGCCGGGCGTCCCGGTTCCTTCTGCCCATCGAGACCTGGGTGCGGATCGTCTACCGCTATGCCTCGGCCTTTCACTCCGCACCGCGGCAGCGCATGAAGCTTCTCGACACGATGATCCCCCTCTACAATGCGCGGGTCGCCTCCCTTGTCCTGGAACTGGAGGATGCGGATGCGGGCCGGGCGGAGAAACTGTTCGCGGACCAGGCGCGAATTTTCGAGGAAATGAAACCCTATCTCCTGGAACAGTGGAATAAAACATGAGGAGGTTAAAACCATGTCCGATTTCTATCAGCACGGAATGATCACCACGCTTCAGAAACTGAGGGAGCGGCCCGCTGGAGAACTGAACGAGGAGCTCATGGCCATTGCCCGGCGGAGAAAGATCGTTCTGCTCCTGCCGGCCCTCATCAGCGAGTTCGACACGCCGTCCATGCCGGTCATCCTGGAGGAACTGAAAAAGGTCACGTTCCTGCATCGAATCGTTCTCTCCCTCGACCGGGCGGACGAGGCGGATTTTCAGCGTGTCCGGCGTCTACTCTCAGGACTTCCGACGGAAGTCCGGATCGTCTGGCACGACGGCCCCCGCATGCGGGCCCTCTATGACGAGCTCCGGGGCAGCGACTTCAATCTCGACACCCCCGGCAAGGGTCGCTCCGTCTGGATGACGATCGGATACATTCTCGCGGACGAGAGCGTCTATGCCATGGCGCTTCACGATACGGACATCCGGAACTACCGTTCGGAGATGCTGGCCCGCCTGGTCTATCCCGTCGTCCATCCGGCCGTTGATTTTGAGTTCAGCAAGGGATATTATGCCCGGGTGACCGACCGGCTCTACGGCCGGGTGACGCGGCTCTTTTATACCCCGCTGATCCGGGCGCTGAAGCGGATCCTGGAGTACAACGCGTTTCTCGAGTACCTGGGCAATTTCCGGTATCCCCTTTCGGGGGAATTCGCCTTTATCGCCAGCCTTGCCCGGGGCATGCGGATCTCCCCCACCTGGGGCCTGGAGGTTTCGCTCCTCTCCGAGGTGTACCGGCGGGCTTCGGTCAACCGGATCTGCCAGGTGGAGATCGCCGACACCTATGAGCACAAGCACCAGTCCCTCAACCGGCATAAGCCGGACGAGGGCCTGATCCGGATGGCCACGGACATCGCGGAGGCCCTCTTCCGGGTCTTGAGCCAGGACGGCGTCGTCATGAGCCAGGCGTTCTACCGGACCCTGTGCGCCGCCTACATCGAGGAGTCCAGGGTGACCGTGGAGAAGTACCATGCCCTTTCCCTCATCAACGGTCTCGTGTACGACCGGCACGGCGAGATCGAGGCCTCCGAGGCCTTCGTCGGATCCCTTCGCCGGGCCCAGGAAAAATTCCAGGCCGACCCGGTCGGCATTCCACTGATGAGCGCCTGGGTGCGGGTTGCCGCGGCGATCCCGGATTTCTCCAGCCGGCTGACGGAGGCCGTGGAACTCGACAACGAATAGGGAGGCAGCCGGGGTAAAGAACGGTTCCATTTCTGCTGCCGGGAGGCGTCTCGTGGAGGTTGTGCTGCTGTTCTTCATTGCCGGGGGAATCGTTCTCGTCGGATTCCTCGGAAATGTCGCTTTCGAGAAGTTCAAGATTCCCGACGTCCTGCTCCTTCTGGGCGTCGGCGTCGTCCTGGGGCCCGTTCTCAAGCTGATCGACCATCGGCACCTGAGCTCCTTCGCCGAATCCTTCGGGATGTTCGCCCTCATCGTGATCCTCTTCGAGGGCGGAATGGACGTGAAGATCCGCACGCTGATCCAGGCGTTCCGGAGCGCCACGCTCCTGGTGCTGGTGTCGTTCTTCCTCACCGCCGGCGCCATCACCGCCTGCCTGCACCAGTTCATGGCCTGGCCGCTCCTGCCGAGCCTCATGATGGGAACCATCCTGGGGTGCACAAGTGCGGCCATCGTGGTTCCCGTCGTGGCTAAGATGACCCTCAAGGAGGAGGTCAAAACCATCCTTACGATCGAATCGGCCATGAGCGACGTCCTCGCCGTCGTTCTGGCCGTTTCGCTCATCGAATTCGCCCGTTTCGAGTCCATCGGCATCGAGAAGCCGCTCCGCGCCATCGCCAGTTCCTTTTCGATCGCCATCGTTCTGGGAACCGTGGCCGGCCTTTTCTGGTACAAGGTTCTCCGTGTCCTGGGGGACCGCAAGTATTCCTACATGGTGACCCTCGGCGTCGTCCTGGTCGTCACGGCGATCGTCGATTTCCTGGGCGGGAGCGGTCCCATCGCGATTCTCCTGTTCGGGATCGTCCTCGGGAACTGCGGGGAGATTCCTTTCCTGAGCGGGCCGCCGGCCTGCGGCGTCATCGAGGAGACCATCAAGTTCTTCCATGGGGAGGTAACTTTCTTCATTCGGACCTTCTTCTTCGTGTACATCGGCATGCTGATGACGCCCGCCGTGCTGACCCCCCGGTATCTCGGCGTCAGCGTCGCCCTGTTCATGATCATCGCCGTCATGCGCTACCTGAGCGTCGAGTTCGTGGAGCGGCGGTCCGGAAGGGATCCGGCGGATCGGCGGGCCCTTTTCTTCATGCATCCGCGGGGCCTGGCCTCCGCTGTGCTCGCGTCGCTGCCCGTCTCCGCCGGAGTCCAGGGCTCCGAGGACTTCATCGTCTACACCGTCAGCGTCATCGTTCTCAGCAATATCCTCATGACGGCAGGGGTGTTCCGCATGGAGAAAAAGACGGCGGGAGGCGCTGCGCTCAATGGGTAAATTCCAGACCGAAGTCCGGCTGAGCCGGGAGATGACCCTCCTGGACGCCACCATGATCGGCGTCGGCGCCATGATCGGGGCGGGGATCTTCGTTCTGACCGGCATCGCCGCCGGCGTGGCGGGACCGGCGCTCCTGATCGCCTTTGCCCTCAACGGGGCGATCGCCCTCCTGACGGCCATGTCCTATGCCGAACTCGGGTCCTGCTATCACGACGCCGGCGGCGGCTACCTGTGGGTGAAGGAGGGACTTCCCCAGTGGAACGGCTTCCTCTCCGGATGGATGAGCTGGTTCGCCCATGCCGTGGCCTGCAGCCTCTATGCTCTCGGTTTCGGCGCCTACTTCGACCATGTTCTCCGGGAGATCGGATTCGCCCTGCCCCACTGGGGTTTTCTTTCCCCCCAGAAGCTGCTTGCCGTTCTGGCCGCCCTGGTCTTCGCTTACGTCAATTTCCGGGGGGCCTCGGAAACGGGAAAGATCGGTAATTTCATCACGATCGCGAAAATCGTAATCCTCGCGATTTTCGTCACCTTCGGAATTCACCTGATGCTCGGCCGGGGCAACTGGCAGGCTTCGTTCGAGCCGTTCATGCCGGAAGGGTGGATCGGTGTTGTGAAGGCCATGGGCCTGACCTTCATCGCCTTCCAGGGATTCGAGGTCATTTCCCAGAGCTCGGAAGAAATCCGCAACCCGAGGAAAAACATCCCCCGGGCGATCTTCCTGTCGCTCCTGATCGTCCTGCCGATCTACCTGCTGGTGGCGGTGGCGGCCCTGGGCTCCGTGGATACGGGCCATGAAACATCGTGGTCTTACCTGGCCCGGCTGAAAGAGACAGCCCTGGTGGATGTGGCCCGGAACTTTTTCTACGGCGGCGGGATCATGCTCCTCGTAGGCGGCCTGATCTCCACGATGTCGGCCCTCAACGCGACGGTCTATTCCTCGTCCCGTGTCGCCTTCGCCATGGGGCGGGACCGCAACTTCCCGACCTTCTTCAGCCGGGGGGTTCACGAGAAGAACTACACCCCCCACTGGGCCATCCTGGTGTCCCTGGTCATCATCGTCTTCATGTGTGTGTCCCTGCCCATCGAGGATGTCGCCAGCGCGGCGGACATCATGTTCCTGCTCCTCTTCTTCCAGGTGAACCTGGCCATGATCCGCCTGCGGAAAAAGCGGCCGGATCTCGACCGGGGGTTCCGGGTTCCCCTGTTTCCAGGACTCACCATCCTTGGCATCGTGCTCCTCCTGGGGCTGGCTGCCTTCATGTACGATTACAGTGCGACGGCCTGGGTGGTCAGCATCGGCTGGATCGCCTCGGGCCTCGTCGTCTACCGCGTGTACGCCTCCTCGCGAGAGATCGAGCACGCCCACAAGGTGGCGGCCCTCGAGCGGATCGAGCGGAAGGAATACCGGATCCTGGTCTGCGTGTCGAACCCCCGGACGGTGCCGGCTCTTTCCAGCCTCGCCCGGGCCATTGCCCGGAGGCATGGGGGCGAAATCATTTTCCTCCACGTCGTGGAGGTTTCCGAAGGGGAATCCCTGGCTGCGGGGGAGAAAATGGCGGAGGAGGGGGAAGAGTTGTTCGCCATCGCGGCCAGCTGCATGGGTGTTGCGGAATTTCCCTGCCGAACCATCGTGAAGATCTCCCACCGCATCTCCCAGGGAATTCTCGAAACGGCGCGGGAAGAGGAGTGCAACTTCATTGTCATCGCCCGGCAGAAAAACCCGGGGACCGTGGACCGGATCTTTTCCTCCCTGATCGATACGATTCTCCAGAAGGCGCCGAGTGAAGTGGCCGTCCTTCACGGCAACTTCAATCCCGAAGGGGTGAAAAGGATCGTCATTCCCTACGCGGAGGACGTTCACTCGCTCCTTGCGGCAGAGATCGCGCCGGCCCTGAAGGATTCCTTCGCGGCCGATCTGAAGGTGGCGCTGGTGCTCAACCCCGATGACTCCCGGGAGACGAGCGACCAGAGGCTGGAGAAGGTGCGCACGCAGGTCCGTGAAACCCTTCCCGATGCCGAGGTCGAGACCGTCTGTGCCCAGGATATCCTGGCAGGGGTTGTGTCGGCTTCGCGAAATGCGGACATGCTCCTCATGGGCGGCCGCTCCGGCGACTTCATGGAGCTCCTTCTGGCCTCATCTCTCACCCAGGAGATCACCGAGCAGGCCCACTGTCCGGTGGTCTGGGTGAAGGAATACGAGGAGCGGAAATCGCTGTGGCGGATGATTTTATTCGAACCCCTCGGGAGGCGATGACATGACAGAGAGGCTTCAACAGGTCTGGACCGTGGCCCTCAACTCGGCCATCGAGTTTCTTCCCAAGCTGCTCACCGGCCTTTTCCTTCTCCTGGTCGGCTGGATCGTCGCCTGGATCGCCAAGCGGCTGCTGATCCAACTCCTGATCCTCTTCCGGATGGAGCGGTTCCTCGTCCGTTTCCGCTGGGGCAGCGCATTCGGGAAGGCCGATATACGATACGGACTGTACAATCTGGCAGGGAATATTGCTTTTATCCTGGTCATGCTCACCTTCGTCGACTTTGTCCTTCTCCTCTGGGACATGAAGGCGCTGTCTGGACAACTTGGCAATATCATTCTTTTTCTGCCCAGGCTTGTCAAGGCCGCCCTGATCGCCCTTGCCGGCTGGTACCTGGCGAAGTGGTCCGGCAGGGCGATCGTGAAGAGAGCCTTCCGGGACAACCCGGACCATGCCTCTCTCGCTTCGTGGTTTGTCCGGCTTGCCCTGCTTCTGGTCTTCGGCGGCATGGCCCTCTACGAGATGGATCTGGCACGGCCCATCCTGATGATCGCCTTTTCGACACTTCTGATCGTCCTCGGCCTCCTGGCCCTGCTGGCCGGATACGCCGTGATGAGGGAGCGGGGCGGGAAGGGGACGGATCGGTCGCGAGAGGACCGGGAGGGACCTTCAAAATGAAGAATTCTGCGCGATACGCGTTCATTGCATTCCTGTCGCTGCTTCTCCTTGTCTTCACCTTCTCCTTCTGGGCCGGGGAGGGGCAGGCCGCCAGGGCCGGAAAGAAGGTGCAGAAAAAGGAAGAGGCGCCGCCCCCCGTGGAAAAAGCGCCGGTCCGCTTCGAAGACAGGGATCTGTTCTTCATTTCGAACAGGGTGCTTTCCCTGAGCCCGAAAGACCGGGCTGAGATCATATCGAGGAAAATCCGGAGAATCGCAAAGGATCCCTTCGTCGAGCCGTCGGGAATCGCCACGGTGACGCAGGAGACGGGGGTTGACATTGTTGCCGGCGACATCGTCATCATGACCGTCACCGAGGCGGACGCCAGGCAGGTTGGGATCCCTGTTGCCACCATGGCCCTGGAGAACGCCGAGTCGATCCGCAAGGCCCTCGCGGAATATCGCAGCGCGACGAGCTGGGAGAGCATTCTGAAAGGGGTCCTCTACACGATCCTCCTGACGGCGGCCCTGGTGGCCCTGTTGTATGCCCTCAAGCGGTCCGATGTCTGGCTCAATGGAAAGATGCCGGCGCTTCGGGATCGACTCGGCCTGTGGCAGGAGGTCTCCCGGCAGAAGATCGGGGGACTGGCCCGCTTTCTGCCCGTCGAGGCCATTCTGAGCATCCTGGGAGTCCTGGCCAAGATCGTCCGGATTCTTTTCACCCTGTTCCTGCTGTATTTCTATTTTTCCCTGGTTCTCGGGTTCTTTCCATGGACCCACGCCATCGCCTCCACGTTTCTGTCCTTCATCCTGAAGCCGCTGGCGGTCCTCTGGAAGGGATTCGTATCGGCCGTGCCCGACATGGCCGTGATCGTCATCGTGACCATCCTGACCTATTATATCCTGAAATTTCTCAGGATCATCTCCCGGGAACTGGAGGAGGGGGGATTCGAGATCGAGGGTTTTTACAAGGACTGGGCCATGCCGACGTACAAGCTGGTCCGGATCCTCGTGATCGTATTCTACCTGGTGATCATTTTTCCCTACATTCCGGGCTCCGACTCGGATGCATTCAAGGGCGTCTCTATTTTCCTCGGTGTCCTGTTTTCTCTCGGATCCACATCGGCCGTGGCGAACATGGTGGCGGGGGTCATCATCACCTACATGCGACCGTTCCGGCTGGGCGACCGCGTGCGGATCGGCGAGACCGAAGGGGACGTGGTCGAGCGGACGCTCCTGGTGACGCGCATCCGGACCATCAAGAACGTCGATGTGACCGTGCCCAACACGAGCGTTCTGAACAGCCACATCATGAACTACAGCCTCTCCTCGGAAGGCGCGGAAGGTGGTCTCATCCTGAATACCAGCGTCACGATCGGGTATGACGTTCCATGGCGAAAGGTGCATGAACTCCTCATCGATGCCGCCCTCGCCACGGAGCACATTCTCAGGGAGCCCCGGCCGTTCGTGCTCCAGACCGGCCTGAACGACTTTCACGTTTCCTACGAGCTGAACGCCTATACCCGGATGCCGTCCAGAAAGGTCTTGATATATTCCCTGCTCCATCAGAACATACAGGATGTCTTTGACCAGGCGGGCGTGGAGATCCTGTCGCCGGGGTACACGAGCCTGCGGGACGGGAGCCCCTCCACGGTCAAGCCCGCTCCGGCCGCCGATGGGCCGTCCGAATCGGGAACGGTTCCATCCTGAATTCCAGGGAGGAAGAACATGAAAAAAGTGAACAGGAAGACGTGTCCGGCCATTCTTCTGGCGGCACTGACGGCCGCCATGCTCCTAGCGGGCTGCGCCCCGACCGCGCTTTACAGCATCGACATGCGGTACATGCCGGCAAAACCGATCACCGTCCAGGAGAGGCCCTGCGGGGACCGGCTGGTGGCCGTGGCGGCCCTCCGCGACGCCAGGCCCTCCGGAGATCCCCTGCGGATCGGAACGGTAATCGAGGCCGGAGGGATCCGGACCCCGGTTCTTCCCGAGCGGGTGACGGCCGGGGAGGCCGTCTCATCGGGCATCCGCTCCTACCTTCTGCGCTCCGGCTGCTCCGTGGCGGGGATCTCTCCGGCCTGGGATCTCCGTACGGAGACGATCCGGCCCGAGTGGGGAGACGTCCTGGTAGGAGGAACCATCGACGCCCTGGACGTGACCTGCGACCGCTCGGATCGTTTCAATCCCGTCAACCGCTACCAGGCGAAGGTCAAGCTGACACTGGTCATGGCCGACATCAAAAGCAGGAAGATCGTCCACCGGACGACGGTGGAGAGCACCGCCTCCCTTCAGGACATCGGCTTCTCCCGGGAAACCTTGCAGGCGCAGTTGAACGGCGCCCTGACCGACGCCATCGAGAGGATCGTCGACCGGTCCCGGAAACTGTATCCCGGCATGAATTGAAATCCGGAGCCTGGAACGTGGAACACACTGCGGGAATCATCCTGTCGGGCGGGAAAAACGTCCGGATGGGGACCAACAAGGCCTTCCTGACGGTGGAGGGGGAGCGGATGATCGACCGGGCCGTCCGGATCCTCCGGGATGTCTGCGACGAGATCCTGGTCGCGACGAACGAGCCCCTGGAGTACCTGGATCTCGGCGTCACCTTGGTGACGGACCTTTACAAGGGAATGGGACCTCTGGCGGGAATTCATTCCGGCCTGTTCCATGCCCGGGCTCCGCGGGCCTTTGTCTGTGCCTGCGACATGCCGTACCTGGACGCCCCCTTCATCCGCCACCTGGTGTCCCTTGCAGAGGGATACGACATCGTCGTCCCATGCCGGGGCGATCGCCCGCAGCCGCTGCATGCCGTCTACAGCCGGAAATGCCTGCCCGTCATCCGGGGTCTTCTGGAGCGGGACGAACGGAAAGTGACGCGTTTTTATAAGGGATTTCGAGTCCGCACCGTCGGGGAAGCGGAAACCGCGCCGTTCTTCGCCGGGCAGGACCCTTTCTGCAATGTCAATACACAGGAAGAGCTCCGGTTGGTGAGCCGTCAATCGTCAACGCCGGACCGCCGTTTCTGAATTCAGGATGCTCAACGCCGCCGTCTTCCTTCTGTCTCCTGTCCGGGCGGCGATTTCCCTTAATCCTTGACAAAGAGCCTTCGCTTGGCTATCGTCGCGGCCAATTATCGATAAGAGGAGAGGGGGGCATCGCATGAGTGATAACAAGGTTTTCGGTATGCCGGCGGAATCAGGCCGCTGGATCTTCGTTGTTCTCGGATTCATCATCAACATCTGCCTCGGGAGCGTGTACGCCTACAGCGTGTTCCGGGGGCCCGTCCAGAAGCTCCTGAACGCCAGCGCCACGGAAGCGGGAATGCCGTTCATGATCTTCCTGGCCCTTTTTGCCACGATGGTGTTCTTCGGCGGCCAGATCATCGCCAAGCTGGGACCCCGGAACCTGGGCATCCTGGGTGGCGTGATCGTCGGCGTGGGCTGGATGATGGCCAGCCAGTCCACGAGCATCACGATGCTCACCGTCAGCTACGGCCTCATCGGCGGCGGCGGCGTGGGACTCGCCTACGGCGTGCCCCTGGCGGTCGTGGGCCGCTGGTTTCCGGACAAGCGCGGCCTGGCCCTGGGCCTCACCCTGGCCGGCTTCGGCGGATCGCCCTTCGTCTCCGCCAATGTCGCCGCGGCACTCATCAAGGCCGTCGGACCCATGCAGACCTTCTTTTACATGGGCGCGGCCTTCCTGGTCATCGTCGCCGTGTGCTTCCTGCCCTTCCGCTACCCGAAGGATGGGTGGGTCCCCGCGGGCTGGAAGGCCCCGGCCGCAGCCGCCGGCGGCGGGAACGATTTCACCATGGGAGAGATGACCAAGACCACAACGTTCTATGGCCTTTTCCTCTGCTACACCATCGGCTGTCTCGCGGGTCTTATGGCCATCGGGATCTCCAGCTCCGTAGCCCAGGAGATCATCAAGATCAACGCGGCCACCGCCGCCACGCTGGTGGGTGTCTTCGCCATCTTCAACGGTGCGGGCCGGCCGCTCTTCGGCGTCCTGACGGACAAGCTTTCGCCCAGGATGGCCGCCATCATCTCCTTCGTCATCATCCTCGTCTGCTCCCTGGGCATGCTCACGGCGGGCGAAGGCAGCGTGACCATGTACGTCGCCTGCTTCGTCGGCTTCTGGCTCTGCCTGGGCGGCTGGCTGGCCATCGCCCCGACGGCGACGACCACCTTCTTCGGCGTGAAGAATTACGCCAGGAACTACGGACTCGTTTACTTCGCCTACGGTGTGGGAGCGATCCTCGGCGGCATCATCTCCGGGCAGGCAAAGGACGCCTTCGGCTCCTATGCCATCGCCTTTTACCCCACGGCCGGGCTCGCGGTGCTGGGCATCATCATCGCCTTCTTCATGATGAAGCCGCCCAAGAGATAACCCGTGCTGCAGAACACCGGCGCCGGCCCCGAGGCCGGCGCCTTTTTTTTGCCCGATTCGGATTGACAAGGCTCCCCCTCTTCCCTATCATCGGGCTCACTTCCAACCGGTGGTTTCCATGACGATCCAGGACGTATTCCAGCATTACGCCGTCGATCTCCGGCAGGTCGAGACTTTCATGGAGCGGGAGTTTCGCTCCGAGGTTGCCCTGATTCCTGAGATCTCGCGCTACCTGATCGGAAGCGGCGGGAAGCGTTTCCGGCCTCTGCTTCTGATCGCCTGCGCCAACCTGAGCGGATACCGGGGCGAACGGTGCGCCCGCCTTGCCTCGGTCCTGGAGTTCATCCACACCGCCACCCTTCTCCACGACGATGTCATCGACGAGGGACAGCTCCGCCGGGGCAAGGCCTCGGCCAACACCGTCTGGGGTAATGCGGCGAGCGTTCTCGTCGGCGACTTCCTCTATTCCAAGTCCTTCCGCATCCTCTCGGACGACGGGAGCATCGACGTGCTCCGCCTGATGTCGGAGACGACGAACATCATGTCCGAGGGAGAGGTCTTTCAGCTTATCCGGAGCGGGGACGTTCGCATCACGGAAGAGGACTATCTGACCATCATTGAAAAGAAAACGGCCATCCTCATGGCGGCGGCCTGCGCCATCGGCGGGATTCTGGGTGAGCGGGGGTCGGCGGGCGTGGAGGCGCTCCGGCGCTTCGGCCTTCTCCTGGGCATGGCCTTCCAGATGACCGACGACACCCTGGACTACATGGCCGAAGAGGCCCTTTTCGGCAAGACCATCGGCAAGGACCTCCAGGAGGGGAAGCTGACCCTGCCGCTGATTGCAGCACTGGCCCGGTCTCCCGAAGCGGAGCGCAGCCGGATCATCGGCCTGGTCGAGGAGATGAAGCGAACGGGCGGCGCCGACGGGGTCGGGGAAGTGGTGGACTGCATCCGCCGTCACGGCGGCATTTCCTATACCCTCGGGAAGGCAGAGGCCTTCGTGGAGGAGGCGAGGGCATGCCTGGACGGGTTCGATTCCTCCGAGGCCAGGCAGCATTTGCTCGCCATCGCCGGGTTTATCCTCGAGCGTCGGACCTGATCCCTCGAGAACGCCCTTACGGAGACCCGTCAGCCGATGATGGTCGGAAACCGGCAGTGGGCAGGCCCCCGTTCCGGCGGCGTCTCCCGGTCCTGCTTCAGGGCGGCGGGCAGGAATTCCAGGATGTCCCGGGCGGTGATGCCGTCCTCCCCCTTTGCAGCCGCCGCCAGGTCCCCCGCCAGGCCGTGGAGGAAGACCCCCTTCCGGACGGCCTCTTCCATCGGCAGGCCCATCCCGAACATGGCGGCGATCGTCCCCGTGAGGATATCCCCCGATCCCGCCGTGGCCATCCCGGCGTTTCCGCTCAGGTTGACGAAGACGCGGCCGTCGGGACAGCCGATCAGGCTGTGGGCGCCCTTCAGCACGATGATGGATTTCAGGTCCCGAGCGGCGGCCTGGAGGACGGCGATCCGGTTCCAGCGGATGTCGGCCGCGGTCTTTCCCGTCAATCTGGACATCTCGCCGGGATGCGGCGTCAGGACCGTCGGCGCCTTCCGTTTCCGAAGGATTCCCGGGTCTGCCGCCAGGGCCGTCAGGCCGTCGCCGTCGACCAGGACGGGTTTCCCGATCCCCTTGACCAGTTCCCGCACCAGCGTCTGTGTCTCCGCCGCCAGGGAAAGGCCCGGGCCCAGGACCGCCATGTCCACCTTCCCGGCAACGGCCAGGAGGTCCGCCTTGCTCCTCCGGGACAGACTGCCGGAGGCGGTCTCCCGCTGGGGGATGAAGACCGCCTCGGCGGCGCCCTGGGCCAGGAAAGGCACGATCGAGGCGGGAGCCGCCAGCCGGGCGTAGCCTCCGCCGGCCTTCAGGAACGACAGGGCGGCAAACTGGGGTGCCCCGAGGTAGCCCGCGGCACCGGCGATAAAGAGAGCGTCCCCGACGGTTCCCTTGTGGGCCTCCGGGTCCCGGGGAGGCAGGGGGATGAACCCGTTCAGTGCGATCTTCAGCTCCTCCCGGCCGGTCAGCTCCGGCGGGAAGGAAATGCCGGAGACGGCGAGTTCCCCGCAGCAGCCGAACCCCGGGTATAGAACGTTCCCGGGCTTGGGAAGTCCGAAGGTCACCGTCCAGGAGGCCTTCACGGCGGCGCCCATGATCTCGCCGGTGTCGCCGTTGACGCCCGAGGGGATGTCCAGGCTGAGGGTCCTTCGTCCGCTGTCGTTGATGAGGTCGATGGCCTCCCGGTAGAGACCGGACACATCCCGGTCGAGACCGGTGCCGAGCAGGGCGTCGACGACGGCGTCGGCGTGGACGATGTACTTCCGGATCTCCAGGAGGTCGTCCGCGGGGCGCATGTCCACGGGCAGGCGCCGGAGAATCCCGAAGTTCGTCGCCGAGGCCCCCCGGAACCGGTCCGGATCGCCCAGGAGGAAGACCTTGGGGATCCCGCCCAGGGAATGGATCTTCCGGGCCACGACCAGCCCGTCCCCGCCGTTGTTCCCGCTTCCGCAGAGAACGACGAAGCGCTTCCCGGCGATCCCGACTTTCCGGTCCAGCAGCGCAACCGCGGCCAGGCCCGCGTTTTCCATCAGGATTTCTTCCGGGATTCCCAGCTTCTCGATCGCCCACCGGTCCATCGCCCGGATCTCTTCGACCCCCGCCAATTTCATTGCAACGTTCCTTTCAACGCATTCCCTGGTTGTAACCCTCCTCCCGGAAGGTCATTTTCAATTCGTGGATGCCGCCGCCGCTGCGCCGCTCGATCTCGAAGCCGCCCTTTTCAAAGACGTGGAGCATCGGCTCGTTCCCCGCCACGACGGTAGCGGTGAAGCCAAGGAGACCCTGGCGCTTGGCGAGGAACGTCAGGTACGAAAGGAGCTCGAGGCCGATTCCCCGGTTCTGCTGGTCGTCCCGCACGGCGAAGGCCACTTCCGCAGAGTGGCTGTCCGGCTCGATGTAGTAGCGGCCCACGCCCACGATGGTCTCCTTCTCTTCCGTTCCGGTCACGGCCAGGATGGCCATCTCCCTGGTGTAGTCGATGATCACCAGAGGCTGCAGCCGCTCATGGGGCATGTCCTTCCGGGACGAAATGAAGCGCCGGTACATGCTCTGCTCCGACAGGGAGTAGATGAAGTCTTTCAGGCGCGGCTCGTCGCTGATCTTGATGGGCCGGAAGTAGATGTTGAAACCCTTCCGGGTGGTCCGGTAGGACTCCAGGTGTTCCGGATACATCCCCCGCTCCCCGGGGATATAGGCCTGGTCGCGGTATACGAGGCCGGCCTTCTTCGCCTCCTCCATCAACCGGGCACGGAACTTCGGATGAGCGATGCCGATGAGCTCCATGGCCCGCTCCCGGACGTTCTTCCCGTGGAGATAGGCGATGCCGTACTCGGTCACCACGTACTGGACATCCCCCCGGATGAGTGTGGCTCCCGCTCCTTCCCTGAGGAACGGCACGATCCGTGAGATCATCTCTGCCGAGGCGGTGGACTGGAGGGCCAGGATGGTCTTTCCGTTCCGTGACAGAGAGGCGCCCCGCATGAAGTCCGCCTGTCCCCCGATCCCGCTATAGAATCGACGGCCGATGGATTCCGCCGTGGCCTGCCCCGTCAGGTCGATCTCCAGGGCGCTGTTGATGGCCACCATGTTATCCTGCCGGGCGATGACGAGGGGGCTGTTCGTGTAGTCGATGGCCTTGAACTCGACGGCGGGATTGTCGTGGATGTACTCGTAGGTCTCCCGGTGGCCCATGCAGAAGGTGGCCACGGTCTTCCCGCGGTCGACGGTCTTCCGGGAATTGTCCACGACGCCCCGGCGCATCAGGTCCGCGATCCCGTCGCCCAGGAGCTCCGTGTGGATCCCCAGGTGCTGCTTGTCCCCCAGGTGGGTGAAGACGCCGTTGGGCAGGCTCCCCAGTCCCACCTGGATCGTGTCCCCGTCCTGGATCAGCTTCGAGACATAGCGGCCGATGCGCTGGATGATCTCGGTGTCGGTCTCGGGGGCGTACTCCAGGAGGGGTTCGTCGTGGGGCACCAGGAAGTCGACGTCTTCCACGTGGAGGAATCCGTCTCCGTGAACCCGCGGCATATGCCGGTTCACCTGGGCGACGATCAGGCTGGCCTGATCCACGGCGGCCTTGACGATATCGACGCTGACCCCCAGGCTCACATACCCGTGGTCGTCGGGCGGCGAGACCTGGATCAGGGCGATGTCCACGTTGGCCAGCCCCCGGTAGAACAGCTCCGGAACCTTGGAGAGGGATATGGGTGTGTAGTCCGCCACGCCCTGGTTGACGGCGTCCCGGGTGGTCTCGCCGATGAAGAAGGAATTGTGGCGGAAGTTCTGCCTGAACCGCTCGTAGGCGTAGGGTGCGACGCCCAAGGTCCGGATGTGGAGGACCTCTGCGTCGAAGAAGGCCTTCGGGTGGGCCTTGACGTACCGGATCAGGGAATGGACCAGGTACTGCGGCTCCGCGCAGGCGGACCCGATGAAGATCACGTCTCCCCGGTGGATATGGCCGAAAATCACGTCTTCCGGGGCGAATTTTTCCGGGTGCCGCTCTTTCCAGGTCTCCAGCGTGCTCATGATTCTTCCTCTTCCAGGACTTCCCTTAGCTTCCGGGGATCCGTGACCGGTTCCCGGCAGCTGAAATGCCTGCACACGTAAACGGCCGCCTTGCCTCCGACCGGTTTCATGTCCTTCAGGAAGGGGGCGATCTTCCCGATTTCCCCGGCGCCTCGCCCCGCCGGCCGGAGCAGGATCGTCCCGCCGGGAAGATACCGCTCCCGGACGACCGTCAACAGGGCCGCCGTGTCCGGGGCGGCGGGGTCCCCGGCGATGACGATTTCATAGGATGGATTGGTGAGAAAGTCCAGCGCCGCCATGAGCATGGTATAGGCCGAGGGCATCGCGGCGACGGCGGAGGAAAAGCCGCGCAGGATCCGCACGGCCCGCTCCTCGCGGCCGCTCTCGCCGGTGAGCCGGCCCAGGAGGGCCAGGTTCAGCGCCGAGACGGAATTGCCCGACGGGATGGCGCCGTCGTAGATCTGTTTCTTCCGGACCAGGAGGTCGCGGTTCTCCGCAGGCGAGAAAAAGTATCCCCCCAGGCGGTCGTCCCAGAAACGGCGGTCTTGCTCCGCCTGGAGGCGGATTGCCGCCGCCAGCAGGGACGGGTCCAGGAAGGCCTGGTAGCCCTCGATGAGCCCCCGGACGAGGAAGGCATAGTCGTCCACGTTGGCGGGGATGGCCGCTTCCCCGTCCCGCCAGCGATGGAGCAGCATTCCGTTGCTGAGCATCGTCTCCGAGAAGAAGGAAAGGCAGCGCCGGTAGGCCTGGGCGCAGCGGGAATCGCCGGATGCCGCCGCCCTGGCCAGGGCGGCCAGCATGAGGCCGTTCCAGTCCGTCAGGACCTTGTCGTCCCGGTGCGGGCGGGGCCGTTTCACCCGGGCGGCGAAGAGTGCCTGCCGGGCCTTTTCCAGATCGGGCGACAGTTCCACCGGGGGATCACCCTTCCAGTGGAGGATGTTCCGGCCCGTCCGCTCTCCCGTGGCTTCCTCGAGGTAGTTGCCCTCCTCGCGGATCTGGTAGGCCTCCCCGAAGGTCCGGGCCGCCTCTTTCCCCAGAATCCGCCGGATCTCTTCCGCTTTCCACACATAGAAGGTTCCTTCCTCGCCCTCGCTGTCGGCGTCCTCGGCACTGCAAAACCCGCCGCCCGGGTCCGTCAGGTCCCGGAGCACGTAGGTCATGATGTCCCCGGCCACGGAGCGGTACAGGGGATTTCCCGAGGCCTGGAAAGCCTCCGTGTACGCCAGGGCCTGAAGGGCCTGGTCGTAGAGCATCTTCTCGAAGTGGGGCAGGTGCCACTGGTCGTCCGTGCTGTAGCGGTGAAAGCCGAAGCCCAGGTGGTCCCAGATCCCACCCGCCCGCATGGCCTTCAGGGTCCGCTCCGCCATCTCCAGGGCCCAGCCGGTCCGGGTCGATCGGGAATAGCGGAGCAGAAAGATGATCTGGTGGGGGACCGGGAACTTGGGACGCTCCCCGAAGCCGCCGGACTCGGGGTCGAACCGGTCCCGCAACTCGCCGTAGGCCCGATCGAGGATGTCCTTCGGGAGATCCTCTTCCGGAGCGTCTTTCCCGGACTCCTGGAGGGCCTGCAGCACCCTGCCGGCGGACTCGAGGACGTCCTGCCGGCGGGTCCGCCAGAGATGGACGATCCTCGGGACGAGGTCCATCAGGCCGGTGCGGCCCAGCCGCGTCTCCCGGGGGATGTAGGTGGCCGCGAAGAAAGGCCTGCGGTCCGGGGTCAGGACCACCGTGAGCGGCCAGCCTCCGGACCCGGTCATCATCTGGCAGGCCGTCATGTAAAGATGGTCCAGGTCCGGCCGCTCCTCACGGTCCACCTTGACGCAGACGAAGGCCCCGTTCAGCAGGGCGGCCGCCTCCTCGTTTTCGAAGGACTCGTGGGCCATGACGTGGCACCAGTGGCACGTGGAGTATCCAATGGACAGGAACACGGGGCGGTCTTCGCGCCTGGCCCGGGTGAAGGCCTCCTCTCCCCAGGGGTACCAGTCCACGGGATTGGAGGCATGCTGCAGGAGATAGGGGCTCTTTTCGCCGGCAAGGCGGTTTGTTCCAGCCATGAATCCATCCTTTGCTGTCTGGGGGCCTGCAGCAGGATGCCGCCTGCCCGCGTCCCGTTCCCTCCGGGCCAATCAGTCCCGGAGACGCCTGGTCAGATCGCGCAGCCGCTCCGCCGGATCATCGCTCAAGTGCAGGTGGAAGACCCGGCGGCCGGCCCTCGCAAGGGCCTCGCGGTCGCCCGCCGCCTGGGCGGCCTTCAGCGTTCCGAAGGTCAGGGCCGACTCGTCGCTGTCCATGCTTCCGGGGATCGGGAGATCCTCCCGGTCGTCGGCGGTGATCTGGATGAAGCGGCCCCGCCCGGCATCTCCCTTGTGGAGTTGTCCTGTCGAGTGAAGGTAGCGGGGGCCGAAACCGGCCGTCGCCGGACAGCCCGAAAGGCCCTGGGCCGCCCGGCGGAGGTCCTCCAGGGCGGACCGGGTCTCCGGCTCGCAGGGCAGAAAGGCCTGGAAGGACATGTATCCGCCCGGTATGGACTCCCCGAGAAACTCCCGGAGGTCCTCGGCCGCCCGGTCTTCCCGTCTTTCTCCGGAAT